>JAQBOS010000184.1 GCA_028287925.1 Mucilaginibacter sp.
GGCAGTAAATACATCCTCATTGCCCTCAATAAGCTGCCTAATGCTGTTACTGTCAATAAGTCTATTTTGCACGTTGTATCTTTTTACAATTGGTTGCTAAATGTAAAAAGTATTAAGTAAATATTAAATAATTCCCTTTAAAATATTATTTGCTTGTTTTATAGTTCTTTAAGGGTGCACAATGTCAGGAAATGCTTTATTTGTTCACTTTGTTTTTGGATGATAAAAAAAGTGCGCTAAGATCTGCCAAACACGCATACTTCTAAACTGATCCTCATAAAAATATATTTATTTTTATCTTTAGCCCATTAATATTACCTATGACCACTTTCAAATATTTAGCTAAAACCCCTCTCCTGTTTGTTATTCTTTTTTTGATGCCATTTGCACAGGCATCGGCACAAAATAAATATGAGCTTAATGATGGCTGGAAATGCCGAAAGATAGCGGATGTACACGCTGATGGCATTAATATTTCCAAAACGGATTTCGCAATTAATAATTGGCTAAATGCAACCGTACCCGGAACCGTTTTAACTACATTGTTAAATAATAAACAGGTTCCCGACCCTTTTTGGGGGATGAATAACGCGCATATAAAAGATATTTACAATACCGGGCGCGATTATTATACCTACTGGTTTGTAAAAGATTTTAACCAGGCTGCACCAACCGGCAATAACCAGGTTTATTTAAATTTAAGAGGCGTTAATTATAGCTGCGAGGTTTATTTAAATGGCAAAAAAGTAAATAAACAAACCCATTTCGGGATGTTTTTACGGCAATTATACAATATCACTTCTTTGATCAATAAAAGCGGCAAGAACCGTTTGGCGGTATTGGTTTATCCGCCCGATCCGGTTGGAAACCCTAATGGAGGGCAAGGCGGCGATGGCCGGATAGCCAAAAATGTAGGCCTGCAATATACCGCCGGCTGGGACTGGATCCAGCCGATGCGCGACCGGAATACCGGAATTTGGGATAAGGTAACCATTGAAACAACTGGCGCAGTACGAATTACTGATCCGCATATAATCACGCTGGTTCCGGGTGTAAGGCAGGTTGAGGGGAAACAACAACCGGCTATTATCAAGTCATCGGCAACATTAGTTAATGCTACCAATAAAGTAGTTAGCGGAGTGCTGCAGTTTATTATTGACGGGCAGCGGATTAATAAAAATGTGGTTATTAAACCAAACTCATCGGCAGAAGTTAACCTGAATGATCTGATCTTAAAAGAACCAAAATTATGGTGGCCAAATGGTTATGGTGCGCCTCATTTATATAAAAGCTCTATTCAGTTTTTAACAGCAAATAAACTGTCGGATAAAGCAGATGTCAATATTGGCGTAAGGGAAATTCAAACCAGCTGGAACGCGCAAACACACAGCAGGCAGGTTGAGGTTAACGGGCAAAAGATCTTTATTAAGGGCGGTAACTGGATCATTTCTGATGCAATGCTGCGTTTCACTGATGCGCGGTACAATGCCGAGGTGCGTTTTCACCGGGATATGAACTTAAATCTCATCCGCGTTTGGGGCGGCGCTTTGGTTGAACGGCCTGAGTTTTATAACGCCTGCGATGAATACGGAATGCTGGTTTTCCAGGATTTTTGGGTATCAGGTGATGCTAACGGAAGATGGCTTGACCCTATGAAGAAAGATGACCAATGGACCAGGCGTAAATATCCCGACGACCATAAACTTTACCTTCAATCACTTGCTGACCAGATAAAACTTGTACGTAATCATCCTTCGCTGGCTATCTGGTGCGGCGGTAATGAGATCACACCACCAGAAGATATTTTATTGCCCGTGCGCGATTCGATCCTGCCAAAGCTTGATGGTACCCGCTGGTTTGTTGAATATTCCAACTCCGATAAAATGTCGCTCAACACACTTGGTGGCAATGGTGACGGCCCTTACGGCATTCAGCCCGACTCTGCTTTCTGGAAAGTGCGTACCTTTCCTTTTAACTCGGAGATCGGTTCAGTTGGGATCAATGATTTTGAAAGTTTAAAACGCTTTATCCCCACCGAAAACCTTGTTGCACCTGAATATTCGGAGGATAAGAAAAAAAATAAAGTTGATTCCGTTTGGGATTACCATAAATACATCGGTTACGATGCCTCAATTGAAGCTTATGGAAAAGCGAAGGATGTAAAAGACTTTGCCGCTAAAGCACAACTGGTTAATTATAACCAGTACAGGGCATTAATGGAAGGTTTTAGCGCACATATGTGGGATTGGTATACCGGGGTTATCATTTGGAAAACCCAAAACCCATGGACTGCCATGCGCGGGCAGATGTATGATTATTACCTTGACCCTAACGCCTGCTTATACGGCCTGCATAATGGAAGCGAGCCATTGCATATAATGTACAACCCTTTAAACGGCATGGTTACCATAGTAAATAACACATTTACAACCAAGCGCGATTTAATGCTCTCCATCAAAACTTACGACATGCAGGGAAAAGAAAAACTGCTGACCCAGGTTTTTGAAGAGATCCAGCCGCAATCTGTTAAGGGGTTTGTTCCGGTAAAGGGTGAGGTTGATGCACTTGCCAAAAAAGAAGGTGTGTTCCTCTCGCTTAGATTAACCGACGTAAAACAAAATATTGTAAGTGATAACCTGTACTGGCTGCCTGATGAAAAAGGAACCTACTCCGGTTTGAAAAAGATAGCATCCTCACAGGTTGAAACCATTGCTAAACAAATTGCCCCCGGTAAAATCGAAGTTACTTTAAGCAATCCTGCAAATGCGCCGGTAGCATTTTTCAACCGGGTGTCATTGGTGGATGCACAAAGCGGCAACCGTTTGCTGCCTGTATTTTACAGTGATAATTATGTGTCGGTTTTACCGGGTGAGCATAAAACCATTACGCTGAATTATGATGCGGGTAAAATTAAAAGTAAGCCGATGGTAAGTGTGAATGGATGGAATTTGAAGGAGCAAACAATCAGCATTAAATAAAGAATTATAAATTTTGCTTTGTTAGCGTTGTGGTCAAGGAGATCGCTTCTAAAATTGCAAGTTGGCTTTTTCCATAGCGATGGGTTTAAAACCAAGAGTGTTCGAAAGATTCGTTATCTCTTACAGTAAGAGCCTTCGGCTCGATACATCTTGTAACAACGGGTTTCAACCCGTTGAGAACTAATACCAAACGTACAGAGTGCCTTCGGCACGATACATATCGATCTTATGAAGCATTTACCATTTTACACGGATTTATATGGCCCGAACCTATGGTTCTTTTTATCTGCTTTTTATAGCCAACGGATTAAAATCCGTTGTTACAATATAGGTTGAGGCTACGCCTCTGATAATTCTTTTTTAGCGTTGTGGCAATGAAAATGAAGGATTATAAATCTTTCGAACACTCGCAATTATAAATCCCAACCAACGGCAAAGCAACAGAGTGTTGTCAATGTTTATTTCTAACTATTATGCCGCTAAAATGTTGTGAATCTGCGAGTTTCACTAATATTTAAATACACTATGCGTCCGATCTTTCTGCAATCGATTTCACAAATCTTAAGTGCATGAGTAACAATTAAGTATCATTTTCATTTAACAGTACATTTTATCCCTTTTTTATTTAAATTGGCCCCATTAAACCAATTTTAATTACCGACATATTTATCATTAAAAAATAAGCCAATGCGACTTAAATTTACTTTTTTGCTTTTTATCCCCCTTTTGTTTTTGGGCTTTGCTCCTGTGAAACCAAAAATTTTGGTTTTTACCAAAACGGCGGGCTTTCACCATGCGTCAATCCCATTAGGTGTTGATGCAATTATAAAGCTTGGCAAAGAGAATAATTTTGATGTGGATACCACATCTGATGACAAAAAATTTATTGAAAGCAACCTGAAAAAATATAGTGCCGTTGTATTTTTAAGCACTACCGGCCCCCTGCTTACGGCTAACGAGCGCAATGATTTTGAAAGATACATCCAGGCCGGCGGTGGCTATGTAGGTATCCACGCTGCTGCCGATGCGGAGTACGACTGGCATTGGTACGGTCGGCTGGTAGGTGGCTATTTTGTTAGTCACCCTGCACAACAGGAAGCGGTGCTGCATGTGGTTGACAGGACCCACATCTCAACCAAACACTTACCTGCCGAATGGAAAAGAAAAGACGAGTGGTATAATTACAAGGATCTAATTAAAGACATGCATGTGCTGATCACCATTGACGAAACCAGCTATAAAGGCGGAATTAATGGCGCCAACCATCCTATGGCATGGTATCATAATTACGATGGCGGCCGGGCATGGTACACCGAGCTTGGCCATACCGATGAATCCTACAGCGACCCGCTTTACCTAAAGCACATTCTTGGCGGAATTCAATGGGCCATGGGCGATCATCACAAATTAAACTATGGCAAGGTGACTACCGAGCGCGTTCCCGAAGAAAATCGTTTTGTAAAAACCCAACTGATAACAGGCACATTTTTCGAACCGACCGAGTTAACTGTATTGCCAAACCTTGATGTGCTGATTGCTCAGCGCCGCGGCGAAATAATGCTTTATAAAAATGATACAAAAACCATTAAACAAGCAGGCTTTTTAAATGTATACTGGAAAACACACACCAAAGGCGTAAATGCCGAAGAAGGTGTTTTAGGCATCCAGGCTGACCCGGATTTTAAAAACAATCATTACGTTTATATTTATTACAGCCCGGCGGATACAAGTGTTAACCGTTTATCCCGCTTTACATTTGTAAATGATACCATTGATAATAAAACCGAGAAAATAGTATTACAACTTTATTCGCAGCGCGAGATCTGCTGTCATACCGGTGGTTCTATTGCCTTTGGAGCAGATAATATGCTGTTCTTATCAACCGGCGATAACTCAACCCCGTTTGATGAAGGCGGAAAACCACCATATAATACACATGCTTTTGCACCGCTTGATGACCGGCCAGGCTATGAACATTATGATTCAAGGCGTTCAGCAGGTAATACCAATGACCTGCGCGGGAAGATCCTGAGGATAAAAATGAAACCAGACGGTACGTACGACATCCCGGAAGGAAACCTGTTTAAACCCGGACAGGAAAAAACCAGGCCCGAAATTTATGTTATGGGCGACAGGAATCCTTACCGCATTTCGGTTGATAAAAAGAACGGTAATTTATATTGGGGTGAAGTTGGCCCCGATGCAAATAAGGACAGCCTGGAAACACGAGGACCACGCGGCTACGATGAGCTTAACCAGGCAAGAAGCGCGGGCTTTTTTGGCTGGCCGCTCTTTATTGGGCCAAATATCCCGTATCATGCTTATGATTATGCCACTGGTGTATCAGGTCCTGCTTTTGATCCTGCAAAACCAATAAATGATTCAAAAAACAACACAGGCTTAAGAGAATTGCCACCTGCACAACCAGCCTTTATCTGGTATCCTTATGGGCCATCTGCAGATTTTCCGGAGGTAGGTTCAGGCGGGCGTACAACAATGGCCGGACCGGTTTATTATACCGATATGTATCCTAAAGCAACTCGTTTCCCTGATTATTATAACAAAAAAATGATCTTCTACGATTGGATCAGGGGATGGATAAAAGCAATAACCTTACAGCCAAACGGCGATTTTGATAAGATGGAAGCATTTTTACCCTCCATTAAATTCAATTCACCAATTGATATGGAAACCGGCCCGGATGGAAGGATCTATGTGCTGGAATATGGTAGCGGCTGGTTTACCAAAAACGTTGATGCTGGTTTGGCCCGGATCGACTATAACAGGGGCAACCGCGCACCCGAAATAACAAAAATTAATGCCAGTAAAACTTTCGGCAAGCTTCCTTTACCTGTGCTTTTCACCGTTGTGGCAAAAGATCCGGAAGGGGATAAAATGAGCTATACCTGGAACCTGGGCAACGGTGTAACCCGGAAGACCCTGGTGCCAAGACTTAGCTATACTTATACCAAAAAAGGAAACTATAACGCAACAGTTGATGTTAAAGACGACCAGGATGCAACCGTAAAAAGCAAACAGGTTAACATCCTGGCAGGCAGCATGGTTTCAAACCTGGCAAACTTGAATGCAAACAGCCCGGGCAAAGCCATAATGCTGTCGCTTGATTGCAAAACCTGCCATAAAATAGCTGAAAAATCAATAGGGCCTGCATTTACTGATGTTGCTAAAAAATATCCTAACAATAAGGCTTCAATGGCTCACTTAACAGAAAAAGTTAAAGAAGGCGGAACAGGTGTTTGGGGAGATGTTGCCATGCCGGCGCATCCTGCTCTAAAACCTGCCGAAGCCAAACAAATTATAAGCTGGATCCTGTCGCTTAAGCAATAATATTTTAACAAACAGCCAGCAGGATGATTAGCATTAATTATCCTGCTTTTTATTATACAATCAATTGTGCTATTAAATTTGATGCACATTTGAGCATTTTTACCTATTCTTAATGAAAAAACTATTCCCATTATTTTTTATGCTGATCATTTATTGCTCAGCTTACGCGCAAAATCTTACTGATATATCAGGCGTTATTACTAATACACAATCTCAACCGGTAGCCGGCGCCACCGTAACATTACTGAACACCAATTACAATACGGTTAGTAATGCAAAAGGCGAATTCAGAATAAACAAAATTCCGGCAGGTAATTATGTCATGCACATCAGCAATGTGGCTTATGCAGAACGCAACACAACAATTAACGTTAGTGGCAAAGGCATGTTATTTAATATTAAGCTTAAGGATGCAAGCAACCAATTGGATGAAGTTATTGTAACCGCACAAAAAAGAGAAGAAGAAGTGCAGCAGGTGCCTGTAAGCATTTCGACCCTTTCGGCAAAGCAGGTGCAGGCTTATCACTTGCAAAATCTTAAAGAAATTACGGGTATAGTGCCAAATTTATATTCTGCGGGCCCGGGCGATAACCGTAACGTTACCGGGGTAAGGGGCATTGTAACTACATCGTATGATCCCGCTGTAACAACTTATATTGACGGTGTTAACCAGTTTAGCCTGGACACTTACATCCCGCAGCTTTTTGATGTGGAACGGATAGAAGTTTTACGCGGGCCACAAGGCACTTTATATGGCAGAAATGCTATGGGCGGTGTAATTAATGTAATAACCAAACAACCATCAAACCAAACAAGTGGTTTTGCGGAGATGGAATTTGGTAATTACGGCGAACAACGGTATAGCCTTGGTTTACGCGCCCCATTAATTAAGGACAAGCTATTTTTAGGTGTAGCCGGTGTTTATTCAGGCTTTAACGGTTTTTATACCAATGAATTTAACAATACTAAATTTGATAAGCAGCACTTTTTTTTAGG
>JAQBOS010000212.1 GCA_028287925.1 Mucilaginibacter sp.
TTACACCGGCCGAGACCCGGCTCATGAAGCAAGTGCTTGACCGCGTGGAACGTGAAGGCCCGCTGATGGTAGGCGACTTTGAAAACGACCGACTGGAGGCAAGCTCCGGCTGGTGGGACTGGCGGCCGGCCAAAGTAGCATTGGAACGGTTGTATCTCGAAGGTAAGCTGATGATCACCCGTACCAAAGGTTTTCACAAGATATATGATCTGCCGGTGAACCTGGTCCCCGGGGATACATATTTGGCGGTACCGGCTGCCGAAGAATTTGCCCGTTTCGTGATCCGGCGAACTTTGGGCGCACTGGGAATCGCATACCTGAAAGAAATGGCCTGGCGCTCCCGTTTTGTGAAAGGGCATTTGGTTAAGCAGGAACTGGCAAAAATGGTGGAGGAAGGCGAAGTACGGACGGTGATGATCGAAGGATTGAAAAGCGCGCCGCTTTATATGCTGCATGACCAGGAAACGGAGGTCGGCTTGTCAGGCGAGGCCTTTATCCTTTCGCCTTTCGATATTCTGAATGTGTTCCGGCACCGGTTAAGAGACTTTTTCGACTTTGATTACCAGATAGAATGTTTTGTACCGGCTGCAAAACGAAAATACGGCTATTTTTCCCTGCCGGTGCTTGTGGGTGATACTTTCGTTGCGCGGATGGATGCCAAGGCTGACCGGAAGCAAAAGGAGCTCATAGTCCATAACCTGCATTTTGAAGCAGTGGAGCTTAGCGAACCTATGATAGCGGAAATTGTTGAAGCGCTGAAGGCATTTGTTAAATTCAACCAATGCCGGGATATTGTTTTTAAAAGATCAAACCAGGAAGCTTACCTGAACGCTATTCGCCGATATTTCTAATGATAGTTTTTCCAATATAGACAGCGAAAATTAATAGCTTAGCAATCAAATGGCAACATCAAATTATCCTATTCAATTAAAGGAGGTGCTAGCCCATCTCAATAGCGTGCAGGGAAATGTTCCACTGCACCGGCAGGAATCGAGACGGGTATATTCATTTTCGACATGGCCGTTTACGGAGCAGATGGCGGTTTGGGACGAGTTATGGCGTACGAAGAACGACTTCTGGATAAAGCTGCACGCTTTTTTCTTTTTAGAGCGTCATCTAAAAAAAGATAGTGAGTTGCGGGAAATGTGGCCGGTCATAGTTTGCTGGCAGGATCAGGTGAATGACTGGGGGCTTTGTGACTCTTTGGCTAAAATTTACACCAAGATCATGGAAGTGGAAGCAATCACCGTTTACAAGCAGCTCAAAACATGGAATACAGACCAGGATTTATGGAAGCGCAGGCAATCAGTAGTATCTCTTTTATATTACAGCCGTACCAAGAAGCTTTTCTTAACATTCAATGAAATTGAACAACTTATCAGTCCGTTGTTGGATGACAAAGAATATTATGTGCAGAAAGGCGTTGGATGGTCTCTGCGCGAATTGCATACCGTGTATCCGGACGAAACACTTCCCTGGTTAAAAGCACATATAAAATTAATAAGCAGCATTGCCTTTACTATCGCCATGGAGAAAATGGATGCTATAACCCGTAGCGAACTCAAAGTTCTCAGACGGTAAGTTACCGTCTTCTCTTTTTATTTCTAAGTCAAAGGCATTTATCAAGTGAACTTAATGGTTGATTGGTAGTCGCCACGGTATTCTTTGCCACCTCTCCTGATCGTTATCCATTACTTTAAGAAGAAATCCAGCAAGCCTTTTTGCACCTGCGCGGTTTGTTCCTGAACCACCCAATGCCCGGAATCTTTAATGATCACTTCATGTACATCAGATGCCACCAGCCTGCAATGCGCAGCTAAGTACGACCCGGCTGAATGATCTGCTCCCAATGCCAGTAAAGGCATCGGCAGTTTCTTCTTCGCAAACGCTGCATTATCTTTTGCGTCCTGGTTGAATTTACCAAACCAAAGGAAAGCGCCTGTTGTTGCACCGGGTACCGAATAGGCACGGATAAATTCATTTCGTTCGGCAGCAGTGAAAGTGTTTTTTTGAAAACCAACCGTTGGCCAGAAATCTGTAAAAAACAGGCCGACTTTACCTGAGACGATCTCACCTGAATGCGGCTGGGCAAAAAAGCCAAACCACCAGGCCTGCGCCCTAACCTGGCTCCATACCGGCTCTATGCCCGGTAAAAGGGCGTCTAATAAAGCTACCTTTTTTACATCCGCAGGAAACTGCGCCGCATATGCGTAGGCAACCATCAGACCTATATCATGCCCGGCTAAATTAATATGCCCGAAACCCAGTTTCTTCATCAGCTCGTGCATATCTACAGCCATGTTCTTTTTATCATAGCCACCAGCAGGCTTACCGGACTCGCCTATACCACGCATGTCCGGAGCGATTACGGTAAAGTGTTTGGACAGTTCAGGTAACAAACGGTTCCACATATACCAGTTCTGCCCAAAACCGTGGATCAACAGCAAAGGCTCGCCTTTGCCGCCGATCACATAGTGAATTTTCACCCCGTTAACGGTAGCGTACTGGTGCTTAAATCCCGGCGGCGGCGAGGCTGGTTTAACCGGAACGGCAAATGCCAGGACTGAGCTAATGGCAAACAGGACTATCAAAGCCAGGCACTTAATTTTTTTGAATATTTTCATGGTTTAATTGTTTTCAGTATAGGTTATCGTGTTGTAGATCAGGCTTTAGAAAGCCTCATCGAAGTCCATTATTAAAATCCAAAAAAAAGAAAGAAACTTAAAGTAACAAGCTCATGCCATTCCTGGGGATCAATGCTAAAGATAAGTATTTAACAGTAATGAGCTGTTATTCTGACCTTTAATTTTCTTTTATGTCGACAAGGTTAAGCTTATAAAGCTATTTACTCGTTAAAATTCAAGGCAATTATCTTTTTTACATCTTCAATAAGGATGTTCGATATTTGTATTTTGGGGATCACTTGAAATTCTGACAAAAGAAGCTCTATCAAAAGTAAAATTATAGGATACCGAACAAAATTAAATTAGGGGCAATAAAAATCTCCGTGATGCTCTGTGTCTTCTTTGCGTACTTTGCGGTTAATTTTTCACCACAGAGATACAGTGAAGGCACGGAGTTCACAGAGATCAAATATTATTTTGAGTGTTTTTTAGATTTAAGTCTTTTGATACAACCTCTTTATTTGCACAAAAGCTTACTACTTTCTCTTTTTTTTATTTATATCGCTCAAGGTTTGCAATAAAATTTGTTTCCCACGTTTTACCGCCGTTATCCGAATAGGCTTGTTCAAATCTATGTGTGTCAGTTTTGATCTCAGACCAGATGCCCCTAACTAAAACAGCCCTGCCATTGTAAACCTCCTGGCTGTAAAACTCGCCGCGCCCATTTTTAAATTCACCAATTGAGGGAATTTCCAGGCTCCCGGTCTCGCTATTGGCAAAAGTTTGGCTCCACTGGTGCGATTTGGGATTGTATAAGAACAGTGTGGTGCCTTCAAAATGACCTGTAGGACCATCCGCTTCAATTTCTTCCAGGCTGGCGCGTCCATCCCATACTTTCCTGACAACAACCGTTCCTTCCAGTTTCACCCAGGTAATTGAACCGCTTAGCGGGTGCTGCAAGCTTTGGATATGCGTTCTCCACTTGCCAAAATTAAAGTCGAAATCATGCTGCCCATTATGTGGTGTCCTTGGTTGCTGGGCAAGTCCTAAATAAGGCTGAAAAATTAGTATGGTGCCTATTAACAGAACGGTTGTAATGCACATTGAAATGATTGATTTTTCTTTCATGGATTTAAATGTTAAATTTTACTTGTGTTGTACTTAATCTTGATTTATTTTATTTCAATTTAAGTACGCAAGGTATTTTTAAAATCGTTTGGGAAATTGTACAAAATCGTCATCACAAAGCCCTGTATTTGTCGGGTGCTTTTTGATCAGATGAGTTTACAAAAGGCAGATGATGGCTTCTCAGCAAAGAGAACCCGGAGAGATAGCAGAAAAAGGATTGTTGGGGGCTTGGTTAAATGGCTTTAAATAACATTGGGTTAAACGAACCAACCGCAGGGCAGATACCCATTAAACTGGCGCTTAAGGAGTTCAGTATTTCCCTGGCCTGGCAATTTAAAATATTGAAGCGGCTGCACCCCTGAAAATTCTTTGAATTCCCGGTTAAAGTGCGATTGGTCATAATAGTTGCAGGAGTAGGCGAGGCTGGTCATTGATTGAAACTGGCTTGAGCTGTATCTATCTTTTATTCCCTGGAAACGTGCTATCCGTGCAAAGTATTTTGGGGGAAAGCCGGCGATGGCTTTAAATCTTCTTTCAAATTGTTTTACTGAAAGACCGGATTCCTGCTGCATGCTTGAAATGTCCACCTTGCCTGTACTTTTGATGACCTGGTCAACAAAATATTTGATAGGGTCCACCCGGTTCAATGCTGCTCTTTTTGTAAGAAAATCTGAAACCC
>JAQBOS010000236.1 GCA_028287925.1 Mucilaginibacter sp.
TGGATGCATACCATGAAACTGTAGGCGGAGTAAGAGGCTTTGTAGGACAGCTGCACGGAAATGAGCCGGGCGACCCTGCCAAACTTGCGGGTGTGATCATCCAATTAGCGGCAAGCGAAAACCCGCCGTTACATTTACCCATAGGAACAGATGCCGTAGCAGCTTTTAAAACCAAAACGGAACAAATGGGAAAAGAAGTGGCAGAATGGGAAGCTATCTCCAGCAGTACCGACCATGTAAAAAGCAATCAAATCAGCTAACGCGCTGCAAACTAAACATAAAGGAACAACAGCCTTTATTGCAACTCTTCAGTTTGAAGAGTTGCAACTGAAAAAGTGAATGGAAATAGCTTTTATTATCCATTCACTTTTTGCTATGAAATAATACCCCGCCATTTTTTTGTTCCAAATGGCATTTTTTCTCTTTTATATAACTCTTAATCCGTTTGCTGTAACCGGCAAGGTTTTTTTCTGTGGATACTTGTGCTATATAATTACATGCCCTTGTGGCAATAGTTCTTTTCTCCCTTTTATCACGCAAAAAAAATGAAACTAAACTTTACCCGCGCCCTTATTTGCTTTTTTATAACCTACATTGTTGTAACTATCCTGGCAACCGCAATTTCTGTTATATATGGCATAATCACGAATTCGCCTCCGCCTGCACCCGGAGTCAGCGTATTGCAGGCGGCTTCCTTTGTGGCTACGGTGCCGTATCATGTGCTGCTTATGCTGCTGATCTGGCCGGTTGCTGCATGGATCTATTTTAAAAAACCTTTGCAAAAAGATCCTGGAATCCAAACGAAGGAGACTTTATCCCTTTCGTTTTTTTGGCTGATCGTAGCTGTGGTTACCGATTTTGTTTGTTTTGTATTTATTAAACATCCGTATTCGTTAACGCCCCATGAGTTCTATGTTTTATACCAACCATGGATCAGTTTGATCTATTTATCAATCTTTTTGAGTCCTTTGATCAGGTTGGGGGCTTTAATGGTGTTTAAAAAACAGTAAGGGCTCCTTCTTATTGCCTGGGTTTAGGTAATTCTTTGCCAGATTGAATTATACCTTAAGTAACAGCATCCCGCCCCTTAGTAATCAAATCTTTTTATTACTTTTAATTCCATAATAAACCAACCTATTCATGGATGAGAATCAATTAACCGGACCAGAAAACATTATTGGTTATCAAAAATTTAAACGCAGAAGAAGCATGTTGCCCTGGTGGGTAATTGGTTTTATATGGCTCTTCCTGGTATTTATTGCATTAATGCCAGTAGGTATAGTTTTCGGTTTTTTAAAAATACCTTTCGAAACCTCATTATTAGGGTTAACAACTTCTGACCCAATTTCTCTTACCGGCATCTTTTTAATTTTTCTGTTCTCTTTTAAAGGTATAACCGCATTTGGGTTATGGACCGAAAAGACCTGGGCGATTGATATAGCTAAAATTGATGCGCTTGTAAGCATAGTGATCTGTTGTTCGGTTATGATTTATCCACTTATTGCCGCTGGCCATTCATTCAATATCAGGCTGGAACTGATAGCGCTTATCCCCTACTACATAAAAATGAATAAGATAGAATACGATTGGAAGAATTTTGATACCCTGGAAGCAGTCCCCTTCCCTCTTGAACATGAATGAAGGGGAGGCATTGCATATAAAAGCTCCCGTACCGCAAGGCTCCTTCTTATTGCCTGGGTTTAGGTAATTCTTTGCCAGATTGGGTTGTTGTTACACGGGGTTGGATCTCCCTTACTTCAATAGTTCCGCCTTGCGGAAGTACCGGGCAATTTTTTGCTAATTCCAATGCGGCTTCGTAACTGGTTGCCCTCAGTACCAAATTGCTCACCAGTCTAAAGTTATCGCAAACAACGCCTTCTTTGGATATGGTCTTTTGCGGGCCTTTCACTAAATAGCCATCATTTGGATAAACGAAGCTTGTAACATAAGTCCCGTTAGCTTTCCACTTGTCAACAAGTTTGTTCCACTGTTCTCTTACTTCTTTTGCCTGGTCTGGTCCGTAATTGACTGGCAAATGGACTAATAAAATGTATTCTTTGAATTCTGAGCTTTCGTTTTTCATTTTTGCTTCTTTTTTTGATTGATTTAATGATGGATTGGTTTTTGCCTGCGGGAATACCTGCGCGCTGATCAGTAATAACCCTGAAAGGAAAAACCCTATGTTGATTATTGATTTCATTTTTTTAAAATTTTGTTTATTCAAAGTTGAGGAATGATAAACCCTGATAATTGTAAAAAATCATTGATTTGTTATCATGATAACGGGGTGCTGGCGTTAAGTCAACAGTCTTGAGTCAAATTCGGTCTTTTTCTGACTTAGAACTCTAGACTTTCGACTTAAGACTAAGCGTCAATTCATGATTGACACGACACTAGTAGCTGCCTATCATTATTTCAAAAAAAAAAATTAAAAAAAACATAGCAAAGCCTTGTACATTGTATTACTATGTATTATATTTGTTGCATGAATTCAGAATTTGTGCAGAACTGGTTCTCCCAGGTAAAAAAAGGGACGCTCTCCTATATCATCCTCATCATTCTTGATGAAAAGGAATATTATGGTTATGAGCTTGTACAGGAAATAAAAATTCATACCACGCTGGAGGTTGCAGAGGGCACTTTATATCCATTATTAAACAGGTTAAAAGCCGAGGGAATTGTTGATTCAAAGTGGGTTGAGCAGGAATCGGGTATCCCCCGCAAATATTACACGTTAAGCAAAAGTGGTAAAGCCACTTTAACCGAAATGCAAAAAATATGGTCGGCATTAGAAACTGCCATTAACAAACTTCAAAAATGAAAAGAATAATTTTTACAAATCCCGCCGCCCAAAAGATCTATGACGATTATATCAAACGGGTTACCAGGTGCATCAGGCTGCTATCGGCAGATGACCAGCGCGATACCCTGATGGAGATCAACAGCCATATCTATGAGGCCACCAATGCTGCGCCACCCGAAAATGAAATTGAGATCCTGCTGGGTACGCTTGAAAAACTAGGTGCGCCCGAAGAGGTATTGCAGCCTTTGGTTGCCTATAAAAAAGCGCAGCAGGCAACCCGTACTTTTAACCCGGTACATATTTTACAGGCCATGCGCCTCAACATTGCTAATGGTGCTGCCTATGTAATACTGGCGTTCTTCTATTTGCTGAGCGTATCTTTTTGCATTCTCATTATCCTTAAAATAGTTTACCCGTCACATACCGGCCTGTTTATGCAAAACGATAAATTCGTTGCCTTTGGCTTTACTACCGAACTACGCGGAGGCTTAACTGAACTATTAGGGCAATTATTTATTCCAGTAGTTATCCTGCTAATGGGCGCGCTTTATTTTTTAAATACCCTGCTGTTTCGTTTACTGAAAAAGGAATAGCTTTTTTTATATCCATATACATCGTTATGCTATGTATTATGCATAACTAATTAAATCACTTATTAAAAATTATAAATCATGACAACCACATCAACAAAAATCAACAATCCTCCGTCACCCGGAAAAATTGCTTTATTCACGCTGGCAAGCATTGCAATGTTTATACTTATTGCAATTGCCTGCTCCTTACTTACCTCCTGGATCCAGAATAACGCGCTCAAAATAGCGATCAGGGAAGTTGTGCTGCGGGTACCGTTAACCATTTTATTCATGCATTTTTTTGCCCGCCGCGTTATAAAAACCTATGATCCTGCAACCCTTTATGGCAAGTTAACATTAGCGGGCCTGTTTAAATGGATAGCTATCGGCACTATACTACCCGTTGCAATCTGGCTATTGTACTATGTATTTCACTTTATAACCCCTTTCCCGGGGGATAATTCAATGAGCCTGGCTGATAAGGTTCAACTGTTTATAAAGTGGTCGTCTGTTTCAATTGCAGCAGGATTAACAGAAGAAGTAGTTTTCAGGGGCCACCTTTTTCTATTGATGAGTACAAGGTATTCTAAATTCAAAGCCATGTTTATAACATCATTAATATTCGGACTGTTGCACATCTACATGCTAACCTCTTTTAATATCCTGGATGCGCTTATAGTTGTTGGCGGCGGAATAGTTATCGGCATGATGTTCTCTTTTATTTATGCTTATACCAAAGTGATTTGGTACGTGGTACTTGTACATGTTATTTGGGACATCTTTTTTATAGGTAAAATAACCACCATTGCGGCATCCGCTGCAGATGCAAAGCAGGCTCTCCTGGCTTTTAAATTCACTACCCAAAATGTATTGCTTACCGGCAGGGGATTTGGCATTGAGGCGGGAATACCTTGTTTACTAACCTTCTTACTAATAATATTTGTTTTATATAAACGAAGCGTTGGCAGTTCAAGACCTGTTGCCATTAGTTAGAGGGCCTGGATCAAAAGTCTTAAATCTAAAAACACTCAAAATAACATTTGGTCTCTGTGAACTCCGTGTCTCCTTCGCGATCTCTGTGGTAAAAATTAACCGCAAAGTACGCAAAGAAGACACAGAGCAGCACGGAGTTTTTTATTGGTCAATATTAATTTTGTTCAGTGTCTTACGGTTTTACCTGACAAGTTTTCTCGCCCGCTTTACTGGACTATCTTATTTGTGCTTACTGGACTACTATGATAGTCCAAAATTGAAATATTTTTGATCTTCAATAATACTTAAACATCGCTTTTCAGCTTAAATGGAATGCGAATAAAAAAAGAGATCATGCAATTAACAAACGCTCAATTAATACTAAAAACTTTCCTGTCAGCTTTGCTGTTCGTTATCCTGACAAACGTTTTGTTAGCGCAGGGGCATCCGGCTAAATCAGTTGATGATGCAAAAATCACAAGCATAACCGTACTTAAACAGTTGTTAAATGAACCGGGGATAAAAAACAAAGAGGCACAAATGGAGGTTGTTAATTTTCCTCCCGGAAGCACATCACCCGCTCACCGGCACCCTTGCCCAACATTCGGGTATATATTGGAGGGTGAAATTGAGTCTGTTTTTGAAGGCGTCAGACACATATATAAAAAGGGAGATTCATTTTACGAGAAGCCGTTTGGGCTGCATTCCTTAACGCGCAATAATGACCCCAAAAAACCGGCTAAGCTATTGGTACTGTTTCTTAATGCCCCATCCATGCAAAGTTCAATTAAGTGTAAATAAATATTAAAACAGATGAAACTAAGAATGAACATTAACCAGGCAGAGCCCCGCATTTATAAGGCGATGGCTGTTGCCGATGATTTTTTACCCGCATTTGATATAGATGCCAAACTACAGGAAATGATAAGGACCAGGGTTTCCCAGTTAAACGGCTGCGGTTATTGTATTGATTATCACACCAAAGCTGCGTTAGACCTGGGAGAAACCACGCGAAGGCTTTTTGCGCTTTCGGCATGGTGGGAAACGCCCTTTTTTACAGATGAAGAGCAGGCGGTATTGAAGCTGGCTGAAGAGGTTACCCAAATCTCGGTACATGGCGTTTCAGATGAAACTTATCAAAATGCGTTAAACCTGCTTGGGAAACAAAAGCTGGCGCAGGTAATTTTTATAACCGTAACCATTAACAGCTGGAACAGGATTGCCATTTCGATGCATATGATTGCCGGGGAATAATTACAATCATTTAAAATATTAAAGATCATGAGCAAAGCACTGATATGCACTACCTGTGGCACGCAATACCCGCAGGATCAGCAAGTACCTGAACTGTGTACCATTTGTAATGACGACCGGCAGTATATAGGTGACAGCGGGCAGAACTGGACCAGCATGGAGGTTTTGAAAAAGGGTTACAGCACAAGGATAAGCAAATTAAATGCTCAGATCTCAGCCCTGAAAATGCAGCCTGATTTTGCCCTGGCAAACCGTGCTCTTTTAGTGCAATCGCCCGAAGGGAATATTTTATGGGATTGCATCCCGCTGCCTGATCAACAAACGGTTGATTATATCAATTTCATCGGCGGACTTAAGGCAATTGCATTTTCGCACCCGCATTATTACAGTACCATGAATGAATGGGCGGCCCTGTTTAACTGCCCGATCTATATCCATGAATTGGACAGTGAATGGATCATGTACCCTACTTCATCTGTAAAATTATGGAGTGGCGACAGTTTGCCACTTTGGGATGGGATAAAAATTGTGCATACCGGCGGACATTTCCCGGGTAGTTGTGTGCTTTGGACCCCCTCATTAACGGGTGAAGGCACGCTATTATGCGGAGACAGCGTTTACCTGTCGCGCAGTAAAAGGCACCTGGCGGTAATGTACAGCTACCCAAACCTGATCTTGTTGCCCAGGCGCGATTTTGCCGCATTTGACCATAAAACATCCGCCTTGAAATTTGACACGCTTTATGGCGCATTTGATAACCAGGACCTGGAGGGCAACGCCATGGATGTTTTTAAAGCCTCTATGCAGCGGTACAGGGATAGTTACGAGATATAACTCTCCCAACTAATTGTGGCATCAGGCATACACTATATTTTGCAATGTAAAATTAAACCCGGTTGAAGCTTTACCGGGCCCGCCGCCGGTCATCACAATATCGGCGCTTGCAATTCCTAATAATGATAACTCGGTATTAACCTGCGATGTGATGGCGGAGTTTATTAAATCTCCTTCCCAAATCTGCGAAACCGCTCCTATCCATAAGGT
>JAQBOS010000266.1 GCA_028287925.1 Mucilaginibacter sp.
TAAGAAGCCCTTTAGCAAATTTAAAGGGCCTTGTAGCAATGCTCAAAGACGCCCCAAAGGACTCCGAAGTATTTACGCATATTCAGAGCGAGCTAAACCGGATGGATACTATAATTATTGAAATGGCAGAGGATGCATCAGACCATGATTGATACCACAAAACATACGGTAAGGAAAAGAGTTACCATTCCTTTACAAATTATTGACCTGCATGAGGATGGTTTTCATCCATTGGTTAAAATCAAAGTTTTCGGGAAGCAATTCACTGTGGTTTTAGACACCGGCGCCTCAAAAACGGCTTTTGATAAAGCCATGCTGCTCCGGGCTTATGAACATGCCGTTGTAACCATAAGCGACAGGCTTTCAACCGGCCTTGGCACCAGCAACATGGAATCATCAACCGCTATAGTTACAGACCTGTATATTGGTAAGCTTTTAATTGATGAATTTGAAGTTGCAGTACTTGATCTTTCCACTATCAATATTGCCTACAGTCAACTGGGGCATCCCGAGGTATTAGGTGTTTTAGGAGGCGATATACTGATGAAGTATAAAGCAGTGATTGATTATGGGAAAGGAAAGCTTTTGCTGAAAAAAGATAATTAAGTTATTGAAGGAAGAGTTAAGGTTAAGGTGTCTTTTCTGTTCCCCTCTTGAGAGGGGTAGGGGTGTGTTCTACAACAGGCATCACCAAAATTCTTATCTTAAGAGTGGTTAGAACCGTGTTCTAAAACATACTGTTCTATTGCTCTCAAAACATTAACCATATCTTTTCTCACTTCCTGTTCGGTAAAACCTAAAATAATCAGATCATACTTTTCAAGCTCCTCATCCCTTACCAAATCTGCTTCATATTGCTCTTCATAGTTATGATAATGTCCATCTATCTCAATTACTAAATTTAACTCGTAGCAATATAAGTCTATTATATAATTCAATAATGGCTTTTGGCGATGGAAATCGTAACCATACATTTGCTTGTTCTTTAATTCATTCCAAAGCAAAACCTCCCCAAGTGTACTATCATTTCTAAGCTTCCTGGCTAGTTCTTTCAGAGTATGATTATATGGGATAATGTTGCGGCGCATAAGTTTTTAGGCGACCTAAAATAAAAAAGATATCCTAATTAATCAAGATATCTTCCTTTGTAGTTTACTAACACACCCCTAGCCCCTCTCAAGAGGGGAACAGCTTCGCTCGTGCAGGGATTTATTTCACTATCTTAAAAAGACTATGAAATAAAAAAACGTCGCTTTAATTGGCGAGGCATTCAAAGACTTACGAAGTTTTAAAACGGCAAAGCCCTCAACGAGGTCTTTAAAAATAAAAAAATCCGAGTTAAACTTCGTAAGTCTGTTAAGGAAGATTATTCCTATGTATCTATTCTTGCGTATTTCGCGTTTTTCTCAATAAACTCGCGGCGCGGGGCTACTTCATCACCCATCAACATGGAGAAGGTATGATCACACTCAGCAGCGTTTTCAATGCTTGCGCGTTTTAAAGTACGTCTTGCAGGGTCCATGGTAGTTTCCCACAGCTGCTCGGCGTTCATTTCACCCAAACCTTTGTAACGTTGGATATGTACACTGTCTTCTTTCCCTGCGCCTTTTAGCTTTTGAACTGCAGTATCGCGCTGCTCATCCGTCCAGCAATATTCAAATTCTTTTCCTTTTTTAACCTGGTATAAAGGCGGCGATGCTACATACACATAACCAAATTCAATCAGCTCCTTCATGTAACGGAAGAAGAAGGTTAATATTAAGGTAGTAATGTGCGATCCATCCACGTCAGCATCCGTCATTATCACTATTTTGTGGTAACGCAGCTTTGTTATGTTTAATGCCTTATCATCCTCAGGTGTACCAATGCTAACACCAAGACCGGTAAACATATTTTTTATTTCCTCGTTCTCGTAAATCTTATGCTCCATGGCCTTTTCCACATTCAGAATCTTACCCCTCAAAGGCAAAATAGCCTGAAACTCGCGGTTACGGCCTTGTTTGGCAGTACCACCCGCCGAGTCACCTTCCACAAGGTAAAGCTCACACAATGCAGGGTCGCTATTAGCACAATCAGACAGCTTACCAGGCAAGCCCGACCCACTCATTACGCTTTTACGCTGCACCATTTCGCGGGCCTTGCGGGCGGCGGCACGGGCAGTAGCGGCAAGTATCACCTTATTAACAATCATCCTGGCTTCGCGGGGGTGCTCTTCCAAGTAATTACCCAGGATCTCTCCTACCGCAATATCAACGGCGCCCATTACCTCGTTGTTACCCAGCTTGGTTTTGGTTTGCCCTTCAAATTGTGGCTCCTGAACTTTAACTGAAATTACAGCGGTCATCCCTTCACGGAAGTCATCACCTGTAATTTCAACCTTCATATTTTTTAGCAGGCCTTCTTTATCGGCATACGCTTTTAAAGTACGTGTTAACCCGCGGCGGAAACCGGCAACGTGGGTACCACCCTCAATGGTATTAATATTGTTTACGTACGAGTGCACGTTTTCTGAATAAGTATCGTTGTACTGCAAAGCCAGCTCAACCGGGATGCCATTCTTTATACCGTCAACATAAATTGGTTCAGGAATAATAGCTGAACGTGTTCCATCAAGGTATTTAACAAACTCGCTTAATCCACCGGTCGAGTAAAACTCTTCGGTAACAAAAGTGCCGTCGTCTTCAGGATAGCGCTCATCAGTTAATGACAGGCGGATCCCTTTATTCAGGTAGGCAAGCTCACGCAAACGGGCTGCCAGCGTATCATATTTATATTCGGTAGTAAGACTGAAAATTTCCGGATCGGGTTGAAAAATTATGGTTGTGCCCCTTTTGTCAGTTTCGCCAATAGTTTTTACGTCAAACATTGGCTTGCCTTTTTCATATTCCTGTGTCCAGATCTTTCCTTCCCTGTAAACCAGGGCGGTTAAATGTGTTGATAATGCATTAACGCAACTAACACCCACACCGTGTAAACCTCCGGATACCTTATAAGTATCCTTATCAAATTTACCACCGGCGTGTAAAACGGTCATTACAATTTCTAATGCCGAACGTTTTTCTTTAGTGGTGATCCCGGTTGGGATCCCACGGCCGTTATCCGAAACTAAAATTGAATTATCTTTTTGAATTACAACTTTGATAGTGTCGCAATGACCGGCCAGCGCCTCATCTATCGAGTTGTCAACAACTTCATATACTAAATGGTGAAGGCCTTTAACGCCTGTATCTCCAATGTACATGGATGGGCGTTTTCGCACCGCCTCTAAACCTTCTAAAACCTGTATATTATCTGCTGAATAATTTGATTTGTCTTGATTTTCTTCGCTCATATATGGTTAAAACAATAACCTTCAAAATTACGAAAAATACCCCATATTACCGCATTTGTGGATAAGTAAAAATGATGTGCGAATGTGCAGATATGCAAATGTGCGGATGAGGGAAATGATGTGCAAATGTGCAGATATGCAGATGTGCGGATGCAGGAACTGATGTGCGAATGTAAAGAGGTACGGATGGTAAAAATGAGAGTTTTGTGCTTATTTTCAAATTTTCAAATCAAATTATTCCTCATCCGCACTTCCGCATATCTGCACATCCGCACATCGATTTTCTCTTCCGCACATTAAATTAGGATACTTGTGCTGAAAGTTTATCTTTGTCAAAATTTACATAAATTAAAACGATCAAAATTTCTTGCGTTAATCCGCAATAAAAACCAATTAGAACAATGAAAATCACGGCTTCAATTTTTACAAAAATTACTTTAGGTATATTACTTGCCGGGAGCATAGCAGCATGTAACCAAAACAAACCCGCAGATAAAGCTGCTGCTACAACCACTGCCTCTGATAAACCTGAGATAGTATATATTAACCAGGATAGTTTATCACTTAAATACGATTACGCTAAAGACATGCGCAAACGTTTGGAAGATAAAGGCAAAAGCGCTCAGAGTGATGTAGGAGGCCGCAAACAGGCTTTTCAAAGAGAAGTTGCTGAATATCAAAAAGGCGCAAATAGCTTAAGTGCAGATCAACGCGCTACAACTGAGCAGCGTTTACAGCGTGAAGGACAGGAATTGCAAACTTATGAGCAAAACGCAAGCGCCCAGTTTCAGAATGACCAGTCCGGCGAAACTCAAAAATTATACGAAAAGGTTTACAATTTCAGCAAACAGTATGCTAAGGATAATGGTTATAAAATGGTTTTTACCTTTACCAACGGTAATACCAATTTATTATTTGCCGACAAAAGCCTCGACATTACTGCCGATTTTCTAAAAAAGCTGAACGACGCATACGCGAAAGAGAAAAAATAATATGATGTGCGGATATGCAAATGTGCGGATGTGCGAATGCTTATCGCTTTGAATTAAGATAAAGAAAAACCTCAGCTT
>JAQBOS010000305.1 GCA_028287925.1 Mucilaginibacter sp.
ATACAAGGTAATAATAAACTTAGCACCCCATAATAACAAATTCGCACTTCCTGATGAAACTGCATCGGTAAAAGCATTGGATCTGGATTACCACCATATCCCGGTGGCGTTTGATAACCCGCAACTAAGTGAGCTAACTGCTTTTATTAAATTGATGCACAAGTATAGCGGCCAAAAAACACTGGTGCACTGTGCGGCAAACTACAGGGCGTCGGCTTTTACAGGCCTGTATCTTTTTGCGGCAGAAAACTTAGATGAACCACAAACGCAATTATTTATTGAAAAGGTGTGGCAGCCCGATGCGGTTTGGCAGCAATTTATTGATGAAAGCCTGGAGCATTTGAAAAGTCAATAGTCATTTGTCAATAGTCATTAGGGGTATTTGTAAAATATCACTTTATATTTATTCAGGCCCTCCGTGCTTATTATTTTGAGGTATTACCAAATCTAATCCATCTCAACCAACCTAATCCAACCTAATCAACTTCCTCCCTTAACTCAATCCAACTCAATCAACCGAATCTAACTTAATCAACTCCTTCCGCCAACTTAATCAATCAATAACTACCAAACTAATAGGGATTTTCTTAATTTCGCAGCCTCATACGCGTAAATAATAAAATGGACTATCAATTTAAGGATATAGAAAAAAAGTGGCAAAAGTTTTGGGCTGACAATCAGACCTTCAAAGCCGAGGATAAAACCACCAAACCCAAGTATTATGTGCTGGACATGTTCCCCTACCCATCAGGTGCCGGGCTGCATGTTGGTCATCCGCTGGGCTATATTGCTTCTGATATTTTTGCACGTTATAAAAGACTTAAAGGTTTTAATGTGCTGCACCCAATGGGTTATGACAGCTTTGGCTTACCAGCCGAACAATACGCCATACAAACCGGTCAGCATCCCGCTGTAACTACAGAAGAGAACATTGCTACCTACCGCCGCCAGCTGGATCAGATTGGTTTCTCGTTCGACTGGAGCCGTGAGGTACGCACCAGCTCGCCCGATTATTATAAATGGACGCAGTGGATCTTTATGCAGCTTTTTAACAGCTGGTATAATAAGGATGCTGATAAAGCTGAGAGCATTGCCAAACTGGTTAAACACTTTGAGCAAAACGGATCGGCCGGGATAAATGCCATATGTGATGAAGAGATCTTAAGTTTTACTGCCGATGCCTGGAAAGCGATGAGCAACCAGGAGCAGCAGGCTGAGCTGTTAAAATACCGCCTTACCTACCTGCGCGAAAGCACCGTAAACTGGTGTGCTGCCCTTGGTACCGTATTGGCAAATGATGAGGTAAAAGACGGCTTTAGCGAACGCGGAGGCTACCCTGTTGAACAAAAGAAGATGATGCAGTGGAGCATGCGCATTACCGCCTATGCCGACCGGTTATTGAAAGGCCTTGACACCATAGACTGGCCCGAACCTTTAAAAGAGATGCAAAGGAACTGGATTGGGAAAAGTGTAGGAGCACTTGTTAAATTTCGGATTTCGGATTTTCCATTTCGGAATTCAGAAAACAAATCCGACATCGAACATCCGACATCCGAAATCATAGAAGTATTTACTACAAGAGCAGATACCATCTTCGGTACTACATTTTTAGTGTTGGCTCCTGAACATGAATTGGTAGCATCCTTAACTACCCCTGAGCAAAAAGCTGATATTGAGGCGTACATTGCACAGGCAAAAAAGAAATCGGAATTGGAGCGGATGGCTGATGCCAAGACCGTATCGGGCGCATTTACAGGCAGTTTTGCCTTAAATCCGGTTAGCGGCGAAAAGGTGCAGATTTGGATAGCTGATTATGTTTTAGCCGGATATGGAACCGGTGCAGTTATGGCTGTACCATCAGGCGACCAGCGTGATTACCTGTTTGCAAAACATTATAATTTGCCGATAATCCAGATCATCGACATACAAAAAATAGAAACCGAGGCCGACCCAACCAAAGAAGGGCATTATGTTAATTCAGGCTTTATCAATGGTTTAACTTATAAAGAAGCTACTGCTGCCGTTGTTGCCAAACTGGAAGAAATTGGCGCAGGCAAAGCAAAAGTAAACTTCAGGATGCGCGATGCCATATTTGGCCGCCAGCGCTACTGGGGCGAACCCGTGCCTGTTTATTTTAAGGATGACCTGCCTCATTTAATTGAAGAAAAAGACTTGCCTTTGGTTTTGCCGGAAGTTGATAAATATTTACCTACCGAAAGTGGTGAACCGCCATTGGCAAGGGCTGAAGGATGGAAATACAAACCAGGGGCATCTTCTGTAGCCACTCCCGTGGATGAAGCCTACGAGTACGAACTCTCCACCATGCCCGGCTGGGCCGGATCAAGCTGGTACTGGTACCGCTACATGGATGCCCATAACGATAAGGAATTTGCATCGAAAGAAGCTATTGCCTACTGGAAGGATGTTGACCTTTACATTGGTGGCAGCGAACATGCTACCGGCCACTTGCTTTACAGCCGTTTCTGGAATAAGTTTCTAAAGGATTTGAATCTTGTAGTTGAGGAAGAACCTTTTAAGAAGTTGATTAACCAGGGGATGATACAGGGAGTTAGTCAAAAAATACATATTACAAAATCAGCTTCAAGTAGTCATATCATACCGGGTGGGTTACAATTTCAAAATGACGAGGGAGGGATTAAGGTACTAATTAGTGACGATGTCAAAAAATTTAAGGAAAAACAACATATCGGCGACTATGTTTCAACTGAATATTCAACCACCGAACATAATGTTGATGTCAACTTTGTCGATTATAAAAATCAATTGGATATCGAAAAATTCATAGCATGGCGGCCGGAATACAAAAACGCAATCTTTTGGTGTTTAGGCGGATGCTGGCAAAATGGCAAATTCACGCCTTTTGATTATTCGAATGGAGGAGATCAGTTTTTCACAAAGCCCGAAGTCGAAAAAATGTCGAAATCAAAGTTCAACGTGGTTAACCCAGATGATCTGATTGAGCGTTATGGTGCCGATACCCTGCGGATGTATGAGATGTTTTTAGGTCCGCTTGAGCAGAGCAAGCCGTGGAACACCAATGGTATTGAGGGCGTATTTAAATTTCTGCGTAAGTTCTGGAGATTGTTCCATAATGATGCATGGGAATTTAGTGTATCAAACAATGAGCCGTCAAAAGCCGAGCTGAAATCATTGCATAAAATCATCCGCAAGGTGGAGGAAGATGTGGAGCGTTTTTCGTTCAATACCTCTGTATCCAGCTTTATGATAGCCGTAAATGAGCTTACCGATTTAAAATGTAATAACAAAGCTGTTTTGCAGGACCTGGTGGTGATCCTTTCGCCCTATGCGCCGCATATTTGCGAGGAGCTTTGGACCTTGCTGGGTAATGAAGCGGGAACGCTGTCATATACCGCATTCCCTAAGTTTAACAGCGCTTATTTGGTTGAGGATGATTTTGCTTACCCGATCTCTATAAACGGCAAAACCAAGCTGAACCTTAATATGCCATTAAGCCTGGAACCAAAAGATATTGAAGCCATGGTTTTAGCCAGTGCCGATGTACAAAAATACCTTGATAACAAAACCCCTAAAAAGGTAATTGTTGTTAAAGGCAGGATTGTAAATATTGTGCTGTAAAAAAGACCGCCGTCATGCCGAATTTATTTCGGCACCCCACAGGACATGCCCGCTTGACAGGTTAACAACCTTATTAGCGTAAACCTAGCATGTGAGGTGCTGAAATAAATTCAGCATGACGGTTTTTATATCTTTTACGCCTTTGTTGGTGTTGTCACCAACAAAACGCGAGGCTGTGGTGAGGTATCTGATGTACTTAGCATGCGGCTGATTCTAAACTGTAAAAGCTTCATCCAACTTGTTGGTGACAACACCAACAAGGGCATCAAATATTGTGCTGTAATCCTGAACGTCATGCCGAATTTATTTCGGCACCCCACAGGACATGCCCGCTTGACAGGTTAACAACCTTATTAGCGTAAACCTAGCATGTGAGGTGCTGAAATAAATTCAGCATGACGGTTTTTATATCTTT
>JAQBOS010000313.1 GCA_028287925.1 Mucilaginibacter sp.
GTTAAAAGACATTAAGGAGCTGAGTAGCCGTAAAAACCCTGGTTTATATATTGAGGTAGATGGTGGCGTTGATGGTACTAATGCAGCTAAACTGGTTGAAGCAGGTGCTAATGTCCTGGTTGCGGGCAACTCGGTTTTTTCGGCACCCGATCCATCAGTGGCAATCGCCAACTTAAAGAAATCTGGCGCCTTATCGCTATCGTGATATAACGGTGATAATAAATGCCCTGAATTTTTTTAATATTTAAAATTCTAAGCTTCAATTGTAAGTGAATTGTATGATTTTTCAAAAAAAGCAAATAATCTCTATAAATATTGTCAAATTAATTAACTTCGGCCCGTCTTAATACCGATTTGTTAATTAATTATAATTAAACAAAACCAATTTATAAACCAAATGAAATCATCGGGAGCAACGCTCAAATGCAATACAGGCTCACGATAGCTTCATTCATCATTGAAAAAATTAAATAAAATGAAACATAATTTTGGCGCCGGACCAGGCATTTTACCACACGAAGTTTTAAAACAGGCAGCAGCAGCAGTTCTTGATTTTGGAGGAATCGGACTCTCTATTTTAGAAATTTCGCATCGCTCGCCTGAATTTGAATCTGTTTTAGACGAGGCGGTAAAACTTGTAAAAGAATTATTCAGCGTACCTGAAGGATATTCTGTTTTGTTTTTACAGGGTGGCGCCAGCACACAATTTGCATTAGCGCCTTATAACCTGCTGCCCGAAGGTGGTAAAGCTGCATACCTTGAAACAGGGGTATGGGCAAACAAAGCATTAAAAGAAGCCAAGTTTTTTGGCGAAGTTGAAATTGTAGCTTCATCAAAAGATAAAAACTTTAGTTATATCCCTAAGGATTATAAAGTTCCGGCTGATGCGGCTTATTTCCACATCACATCAAATAATACCATTTACGGTACTCAGCTACAGCAGTTCCCTAAATCACCTGTTCCGGTGGTTTGTGATATGTCGTCAGATATATTTAGCCGCAAGGTTAATGTTGCCGATTTTGGGCTGATCTATGCAGGCGCACAAAAAAACATGGGCCCGGCTGGTGTTACGCTGGTAATAGTTAAAGATTCTCTTTTAGGCAAAACAGGCCGTAAGATCCCTGCTATGTTTAATTACCAGGTTCAAATTGAGGGCGGATCGATGTATAACACGCCCCCTGTTTTTGCAATATATGTATCAATGCTAACCCTTAACTGGTTAAAATCAAAAGGCGGCGTTGATGCAATTGAAAAAGAAAACATAGCTAAATCCCGTGTATTGTACGAGGAAATTGACCGGAACCCGTTATTTAAACCGGTATGCGAAGTTGAAGACCGTTCACACATGAATGTTTGCTTTGTGATGGAAAATCCTGAACATGAAAAGGCATTCCTAAGGCTTTGTGATGACAAAGGAATAATCGGTATTAAAGGCCACAGAAGCGTAGGCGGTTTCCGCGCCTCAATTTATAATGCATTGCCTATCACCAGTGTTTATGTACTGATTGATGCCATGCAGGAATTTGCAGAAAAAAATAAATAATTTATTGTCATTAGTCACTGGTCATTAGTCATTTGTAAAAGTGGCACCAATGACCAATGACCAATGACTATTGACCAATGACCAAAGAAATGATCAAAATATTAGCTAATGATGGTATCGATCCGATAGGAAAAAAAATGCTGGAGGATGCCGGTTTTTTTGTAGATACTAATAATATACCACAGGAAGAATTACCTGTTAGATTGCAGGAATACGACGCTATTACTGTACGCAGCGCTACCAAAGTGCGTAAAGCGTTAATTGATGCTTGCCCTAACCTGAAACTGATAGGCAGGGGTGGAGTAGGTGTTGATAATATAGATGTTGATTATGCCAAAGAAAAAGGCATCGGTGTGTATAACACGCCTGCTTCATCATCCTTATCAGTAGCTGAGCTTGTATTTGCACAGCTTTTTGGCTGCGTGCGTTTCTTGCCCGACAGTAACCGCAAAATGCCGGTTGAAGGTAATACTAAATTTAACGATTTGAAGAAAGCTTATGCCAAAGGTATTGAGCTGCGCGATAAAACTTTAGGTATAGTTGGCTTTGGCCGCATTGGCCGCGAGGTTGCAAAAATTGCTATTGGCGTAGGTATGAATGTTTTGGCGTATGATCTTTTCCCGTTCAGCCCCGAGCTTGAGCTTACTTTAGGTGGCGGAACGAAAGTTAAAGCATCTGTTACAACGGCCACGCTTGACGAAATTATAAAAACGGCTGATTTCATTACCCTTCATACACCATTCGTTGATAAGGCCTTAATTGGCGCTGAAGAATTAGCACAAATGAAAAAAGGGGTTGGCCTTGTGAATATCTCACGCGGTGGTTTAATTGAGGAATTGGCTTTGGTTGATGCATTAAACAGCGGCCAGGTTTCATTCGCTGCTTTAGATGTGTTTGATAATGAGCCAACACCCAGAGAGGAAATTATCAAACATCCAAAGATCTCATTAACACCCCATATCGGTGCTGCAACCAACGAAGCACAGGAACGCATTGGCGTGGAGCTTGCCAGTTTGATAATAGGGCATTTTAATAAGTAAGATATTAAGTCCACGAATTTATTCGAATGGCACAAATTGATTAAGTTCAATTTGTGCCATTTTGGTTTCTCTATGTCATTGCGAGCGCAGCAATCGCACGCATGATTAGTCGCCAATGCAAGTTCTACACCTTTCTATTCGCTCTGTATAGTTCGCGATTACTTCGTGCCTCGCAATAACAAGTAGCGTTAAAGCAAATAATTAACTCCCTTTTCCGGTATCGTAACCGCAAACCCCTCAACTTCCAGGGCCTCCGCTAACGCCTGCATGCTTGACACCTCACCATGCACCAGGAATACATTTTTAAGCTTTGCCTTATCCTGTTGTTTTACCGTATTAACAAGATCGTCATGATCTCCGTGGGCGCTCAATACATCTGTTTGCTTAATTGTCGCATAAACAGCCAGGTCGCGGTCTTTAATGTGTACGATGGAATCGCCACGTAATAATCGGTGCCCTAATGTGCCTTTAGCGCAGTAGCCTATAAACAATATGGTGCAATAGTAATTTTGGATATTGTAAAAAAGGTGATCCTGGATGCGCCCGCCTTCCAGCATCCCGGCTGATGAAATAATAATACAAG
>JAQBOS010000323.1 GCA_028287925.1 Mucilaginibacter sp.
CATAATGGGCAAGCTTGTAATGCAGGTAATTACAGTTAAAAGGATATACAGCTTTCCGCGACCGTTTGATGGGCTGATCTTCCCATCGCGCAGTAAAGCATAAAGGGCTGAAAAAATTGCAAGGATGCTTATAGCAGTGTGAATAATTCCAAGGATTGATAAGTGATTCGGCATGGTCTTATAGTTTAAGCGTTTAAGGGTGCTTAAATATAAGTAAATTAGCACGTTATAGCAAGCGTCACGGCTTAAAAGTAAATTTCAATACATTTCCCGCACCAATCTTGTCACCTTCGTTTGAGATATAAAGATTATTCTGGTTATCAAATGCTATCCCTTCGGGCTGACCAAATTTGCCCGGATTTAACGGATATACTTCTTTAACATTCCAGTTTGCATCGGCAATTACCAATACTTTATTTACAGACGACAGGATGTACCATTCATTAGTCTTTGGGTTTTTACTAAGCCCGGACGGATGGAAATTCATTTTCTTTACCCCGGCAAGCTTACTGATCCTGCCGACATCAATGGTATGTTGCCCGGCATTTTTTAATGAGCCGTCCGCTGAAAGCTTAAGCGTAAACACAGTGCTTGTTTTACTGGTTTTTTCAATACTGCAATGTTTGCACAGCACATAAACTGACTGATTGCTGTCATAAGCATACATTCCTTCATACTCACCTTTTGGTAACAGGTTATCCCATTGCTTTACATTGGTAGCCCCAGCTTTTTTCAGATCCAATGGGAAGGTAAACAACACGCCATCGCTGCGGAGCATTATAGCCTGGTTGTTAATAATCGCTACATCTTCATAATCGCCCCCCTTGCCAAACTTTATTTGTTTTACATTCATGCTGCCGGGTTTAAAATAAAAAAGCTCGCCTTCTTCATCCTGCTCCGCAAACATCATATCAGGGTTGCCTTTGTTAAATGCAATGCCTGATATTTCATGCAAAGCTTCCGGCATGTTATATTTTATCGGGTTATTCAAATCATACCCTTTAGGGCTGCGACTTTTTTGCTGACCTGTGCATTTAATACAGAGCAGGCAGATAACTATTATAAAACAAAGAAATATTGGCTTTGGAAGGTGTTTCATATCAGATAAAATAGTTTGAATTTATATATACCTCATAAGTTGCAAATTTGTTTAAATAGAAAAGGCCCTTTGATAAAAGAGCCTTTTCTATTTTATATAACTCTGTGATCTTTGCGGCTTCTCCGTTACCTCTGTGGTGAATTTTTAACACAGTGATCACTAAGAGATTCGCAAAGTGACACGGAGCATTAATGAATTTTACTTCTGCATCACCATAACACCATTTAGTACTAAAGTACTGCCACCATCGGCTTCAATATTATAAACATTTTGCACACCGCCAGCATGTTCTGTTTTTATCAAAACAGTATAGGTTTCATATTTGCCTTTTTTATCATCAAGGCATAAAACCTGCTGACCAATGGCTATTTCGCCAATTTTAAAGCTGCCCTGTTTGGTTAACATGGGGTGATTGGGCGTAGCTTTAAGCACTTTGGTGTTCAGGTTGATATTTAAGCCCTGTTCCGTGTTTCTCTCTTTTGCTGATACCAAAACCAGTTCGGTAATGGCATAGTTTTTAGCCGCATGCACGGTAAGCTCTTTTACTTTTATTACAGATGATCTATTAGTTACAGGGTCAACAGTAATTACCTCATCGCCGCTTTTTACATCTTTTATTAGTTTTTTAGCGCCATTGCTCATGGTAACCTCTTCATCACCAGGGAAGCAGATATCATTACCATAGGTTGCGGCTTCCTCTTTCATGTCTTTACCATTATTCAGCACTTTGTATTGCTGAAAGCTCATTTCTTTGGATAATACATAGGATAATTTCAGGATGAAGTTTTTCTCGACTTTGTTAATGTCATCAATGTCCTGGAAGTATTTGGCCCATACTTTTGCATCGGCGGTAAAGTCGGGTACCAGGGCCTGGTATTTTTTCCCTGTTTCGCTGGTATAAAATACCATCAGGCCAATTTCCTGCATGCCTTCTTTGGCAACCAGCTTATAAAGGTCAACCCGTTTTTTAAGACCATCGCCGCCGGTAATAAAATAGGGTTTACGGCTTTCATAACGGTCAAGCACATAAGCATTGTCGAACTTTACATAGGTGTCTTTATCCAGGTCGGCAATGGTATAGGTTAGGGCTTTGTTGTATTCATCCAATGTAAGCGGGCGCGGGTTAACAACTGCCTGCTGGGCATTGGTTGATAAGGTGATTATAAACAGAGAAAGTGTTAAAATTAGGTTACGCATATTCAATAGCTATTATTGTTTCATTAAGCACAGGCCTTCGACCTGTGCTGACGGATTTCGCCCTTTCAGGGCTTAAATATAATGCTCTCAAGCCCTGAAAGGGCGGCACAAATTAGCGCAGGTCGAAGGCCTGCGAATAAATGTTATTATGATAATTGTTTAAACGCCTCGGCAAATGCTTCCATTTCGTCCATGCGGCCAATACTTACACGGCACCAGTCGGTACCATTCATTTTCCAGTTACGTACACCAACACCGCGTTTCATCATTTCGCCAACAAATTTTTGACCATCCATTTTTAGCGGGAACATTACAAAGTTTGCTGATGACGGAATGTAGTCGTATCCCTCTTTCTTTAAGGTAGCATAAAGGAAATCTCTTGAGGCAAGTGTCTTTGCCAATGCGTCCTTTAAAAAGTCAGTTTCCTGGTAGGCCGCAATGGCAGCTGCCACAGTAGCTGAAGAAAGATTGGCATCTGCGTTTGTATAAAGAGATAACGCACTGATTGTTTCAGGCTGTGCTACAATATACCCGCAGCGCAGCCCGGCAAAACCATATAATTTAGAAAAAGTGCGGGATACTATTATGTTTTGCCCGGCCTTTACATTAGCCATAAGCGTTGTAGATTTTGGATCGGGTAAATAATCTATATAAGCTTCATCAACAAATACCATGGTTTTTTTTGACACCCGCTCACAAAACGCCTTTAGCTTATCAGTATCCACTACGGTAGCGGTGGGGTTATTGGGGTTGCAAATGTATATGATGCCGGTGTTGTCGTCAATCTTTGCTTCTATGGCATCCAGGTCAAGCTTGTAATCTTTTGTTAATGGCACCTTAACCCATTTACCCCCGCTGCGTTCTGCATGCGATGGAAGATCATCATAAGAGGTTTCGCCGGTAATTACGGTTTTTCCGCCTTTACAATAGTGCAGGGCGGCAGCCTCTAAAAGGGCGGATGAGCCTGCGCTTAGCATAACATTATTTTGCTGGATTCCCTCATAGGCAGCAATTTTTGAACTCAATTGTCTGATCTGTGGAAAAATGTATTGGTAGCTCAAATCCAGGGAATCGATTATTGCCTTTTTAGCAGCCGCTGATGGCCCGAATGGATTTTCATTGAAGAATAAACGGGCTTTCAATACTGGCGCTGCATTCGCCATTATTTCCTGCTCGGCTTCGAAATTGGTGATCAGCCTGGTTTTATTAGCAACCGGCATTGCTGCCAGTTTATTTATTGTACCCGATGCTAAGGCCAGTCCTCCGGCCATTAAAGCGCTGGATTTGATCCAGTTTCTGCGGTTAATTGTGTTTGCCATGGTGGTTTTAATTTTATGAGTAATAAGTCAGTTTATCCTTTAGCTGTTTCTGCAGGGTATTTTACCCTTTGCTCCGTTATGCGCCCGTGCACTGCCGTAACCACGCTCCGTGCCGATTCAAATGCTCCGGCCATCCAGGCATTTAAATAAGTTAAATGCTCACCTGCAAAATATACCTGTTTATCGGGCTTTAATAATACCGGGTATTGGGTTTTGCGGGTTTCATTGCTGTAAACCGCCCACCCGCCTAAATTGTATTTAGTTTTGTGCCAGCTAACTGAAAATGAGCTTTCAAACTCAGTATCATATTGCGGATGGATCAATCGCCCTTTTTGCAAGGCAAGCTTTTCGCGATCGGCATAACTTAGCTCACCGGTCCGCTGGGCCTTTTCGTTAAAATTATAATAACCCAATAAAATGCCTTTTTTACCAAGGTAATCATATGATGGGTAAAAGACCTGCGTCAGATCATTATTGGTATGGGTAATGCCGCCATAAATATGCTCGTCCTCTTCCCAAAAACGCCTTTTAAACTGCAGGCCGATCTTTCCGGTTTGGATATAGCTGATATAGTCAATCGCACGACTAACATCGCCCGAAAAATTGTTGCTAATGTTGCTTAATACGGGTAAAGGTATGGTGCAAATGCAGATATCACCCTGCAATACGTGCTCGCCCTGCGCATCTTTATAGGTTACTTTTACCCCATTATCAATATTGGTAATGTTTGTTACCTCGGCGCCTAGCTTTAAATTGGGCTCAACTTTCTTTTGCAATGCTTTTGCTATCTGGTCCATACCGCCAATGGCCTGGAACATGGTCATCTGTAGTTCGTAGGTGTATTCAGCCACATTATAAAAATCAGGGTCCATTAACCCGGACTGGATCATCTCCGCCAGCTTGTGCGGATCTGCGATTTTACCAGGCTTGTCGCCGGCTCCCGGATTTTCAATATAGCCGCGGCGGGCAGATGCTTTGTATAGCTTATCAGGGTCAAGGCCGCCTTCGGCCATCAGGTATTCAATAACTTTTTCTGAATCTTCTTTGGTAAGGCCGGTATCTAAAGTACCATGATCAATGCTTTTTGCAAGCAGCTCGGTCATATACCCGCGGATATCATTATGCACCTCGCGAACTTTTATTTTTTTGTTGGATAGCGGGCCCTTGCCTTCGGCAAAGTAATAGGAGCCTTCGTTAACGTTATTGTAAACTTGCAGCGGGATGCCCAGTTCTTTGCAGTAGTGCAGGGTAAGCTCGTGGTTGTGGGGGATGCGTGACGGGCCTGCGTTAAAATACTGACCCTCGTCAAAACGGGCGGTTATGGTGGGTTTGTCGGTTTCGGTGTTGGTGCTGCCGTTCCTTATGCTCCAACATCGGCCGCCTGTGCGCTGGCGGGCTTCTAAAATAGTACAGCTGTATCCTAATTTATTAAGCTCATAAGCGCATGTCATCCCGGCAAGGCCGCCGCCTAAAATAATGATCTTTTTTCCGTTTCCGCTGCCTTGCAAATCAAAAGCATGAGCTGGCGCGGGGCGCAGCATTCCTAAAGCCAGCATAGCAGGATAAGCGCCTCCGGCAAGCATGGCCCCTTTGCTTAAAAAATTTCTCCTGGTTATTGTTTCCAATGTTAAACAGTGATAGTATCGATTGTTATTGTAGCCTTAAATTTATGTTATTTTTAACAGAAACCCAATTTTGTTGATAAAATATTGTCGAAAGAAATTATTCGTTGCCCTTTTTTAAAATATTTTAAATGTATGGGGTAATTTTTAGTAATAGTGGGATAGAATTTAGTAGGTATTGTCACGTCCTGTTTTGTAATTTTATCAATACTTAAAATCTTCATTATTAATTCAACCTTTATATTCGTTTAAATCCTCACACAAATGATAAACTTTTACTCCCTTATGGTCAGGCAAAAGGCTCTAACCTGCTTTTTGGCTATTTTACTAAACTTGACATTCAGTTGGTCTGCATCTGCGCAGCAAAAATGGCATTACAGCTTATCTGTTGATCCCTCAAAAAAAATCGCACACATAAGTTTGGAACTAACCGGCAAGCTACCTGATACCCTTGCTTTTAAAATGCCAACCTGGACAACCGGCTACTACCAGTTTATGAACTTTGCCAAAAGCCTTTCGGCTTTTAGCGCGACTGACGAGAGCGGCAAAGCCATCGACTTTAAACATACAGACCAGAATACCTGGAAAGTTGGTACGCCGCATAATAAAGTAGTAAAGCTTACCTATGATATTGAAGCTATCCGCAATTTTGTTGGCGGCAATTATTTGGATACGGCTCACGCTTATTTTTCTCCGGCGGGACTATTTATGTATGCTGATAAAAATATTTTGCAGCCTGTAACAGTTACCATAAATCAATATCCCGGATGGACACGCATAGCTACGGGGATGGATATTGTTGAGAAAGATTCTATCACTTTCCAGGCACCTGATTTCGACGTGCTTTACGACAGCCCGATACTAATGGGTAAGCTGGAAAAATTACCCGGCTTTAAAGTAAATGGTATTCAGCACGATTTTATCGGCTATAAAATGGGCATTGCTGATAAGCAGGGGTTTATGGACGATATGAAAAAGATTGTTGAGAATGGCTCGGCTATCATCGGCGAGATTCCCTATAAACATTATACATTTTTGGGCGTAGGCCCCGGTGGTGGCGGTATTGAGCATTTAAACTCGGCATCGGTTGCGTTTACGGGAAAAGGCTTAAACACACAAGCCGGAAAAATGAGGTTATATAGCTTTTTGGCGCACGAATATTTCCATACTTATAATGTAAAACGCATCCGCCCGATTGAGCTTGGTCCGTTTGATTATGAAAAAGGGAACAAAACTGAAATGCTTTGGGTATCGGAAGGGTTTACCGTATATTATGAGTACGTGATAATCCGCAGGGCAGGGCTTACTAATGCGCAGGAAATGATAGATCAGTTACGCGGCAACCTGCTGAACTATGAAAAGAAACCGGGTCATCTCTTCCAATCAGCTACACAGGCTAGTACCGAAACATGGAATGACGGACCCAATGGCAGGGTAGCTGACGAATTTAACAAAACCATATCCTATTATGATAAAGGGCCGGTACTGGGGTTGATGCTCGACCTTAAAATAAGGCACGAAACGCAAAACCATAAAAGTCTTGATGATGTAATGCGTACGCTCTACTACACCTACTTTAAAAAGCTGAAACGTGGCTTTACGCCGCAGGAGTTCAGAAAGGTATGCGAGGATGCTGCTGGTGTTCCATTAACGGAGTTATTTGAATATGCATCAACCGTCAAAGAAGTTAATTATCATCCATATTTTGCGTACGCAGGTTTGGATATTGATGATGCCTGGAAAAAACAGCCTGGCGCATGGGCAGGCATTACTGCTGAAGGGCCAAAAGAATCCCCGGATTCCTTATTTGTAAGCGCTGTTACCTATAAATCGCCTGCCTGGGAAAGCGGCGTAAGGATTAAAAATAAAATTGTGAGTGTTGATGGCCAACCTATAACATTGGCTTTATTGCAGGCAATAGCTACCGATAAAAAGGACGGTGATGTTATTGAAATGGAGATAATTAAAAATGGTAAGGCAGAAAAAGTAAAGATAACCCTGGGCACCCAAATCTCGCGCAGCTTTGAAATTAAACCTGTAGCAAATCCTGATGCTTTACAGGCAGCTATTTACAAAAGTATTTTTGAAGGAGGGCATTAAGTCATAAGCATTGTTTATTACAAACGGCCGGCCTGTAATTTACGGGCCGGCCGTTTTGGTATAATCTATTGTCATTTCATGATAATTATCGTGTAATGATGATATAGAGTTAATTTTAACTCTCGATTATTTGATTAATGTATTGATATTCAATTATTTAAATAATTGATAGCATTATTGATCTCTTCAATCGTCATTATAATTAAACACATTTAAATTATCTAACGATGGAAAACTTAATTTACATTTTTACCAGGACGATATTAATTGCATGCATATTGATTATTGGCTACCTGATTGCCATTCCCGAAAAGGAAACCACTGATAGATGGGATATTTGGTAGCAGAATCACCTTATTGTTATTATATTTTAATTATTCTGTTAAACAAATCGCTGTTTTTGCTTATTTTGTTATCAATTACAAATTAATCAGAATATTGACCTTACAGATACCCTATGTCACTATCTTTTAATACGCCAGGCAAGCCCCTAACAATTTTGAAATATTTATTCATTATTACTGTTGGCTTTATTAGTTCGAAAGGATTCTCCCAGGTAAAAACTGATAGCATAAATGTAGCGCTTGAACCTGAGTATGATAAAGTGACCGGTGCACATCGTTTTCTTTTAGGAGAAAATTACAGGAAGCTATGGTCTACAAAAGTTACACTGAAAGTATTTCACCTGTCAAAGGAAAAAGGCGGTTTAAAGATCTTACAGCCCGGTGGCGGCATGCAAACCAAATCGCTCAGGCTGCAGGACTCAAGCGGGCAGGAGTGGGTATTGCGCACCATACAAAAGTACCCTGAAAAGGTATTACCAAAGGACCTGCGACAAACTATAGCTAAAGATATTGTACAGGACCAGATCTCCGCAGAGCATCCTTTTGCAGCATTAACCGTTCCTCCTTTGGCGCAGGCGCTGGGTATTCCGCATGCGCATCCACAAGTAGTTTATGTTCCGGACGACCCTGAATTGGGTAAATATCGTAAAGACTATGCCAACCAGGTTTTTTTATTTGAGGAAAGAGAACCGTTAAACGTTGAGAAAACAGATAATGTAGGTAAGGTACAAGGCAAGCTGCAGGCAGATAATGATAACCGGGTTGACCAGAAACTTGTTTTAAGAGCACGTTTGCTTGACTTTTTGCTTGGAGACTGGGATCGGCATGAAGATCAATGGCGTTTTGAGCGGGTAAAAGACAGTACAGGGATCTTTTATGAGCCAGTACCCCGTGACAGGGACCAGGTTTATAATAATGCATACGGTGCTTTGCCCTGGCTAGCCTCAAGGCACCTGTTTATGGCCAAGTTTCAAAGTTATGGCGATCATATCCGCTCAATTAACCGCTGGAATTTGAATGGTCGTAATTTTGACCGTTATTTTTTGAATGAGTTGAATGAGCAGGACTGGGAAACCCAGATCGCTTATGTGCAAAGCAAACTTACCGATCAGGTAATAACAGATGCGGTAAAACAAATGCCGGCAAATATCTACAAGCTGAGCGGAGCAGAAATTACGGGCAAGCTTATAGCCCGCAGAAATATACTGAAACAACAGGCTTTAAAATACTACCACTTTCTTTCGGCAACTGTAGAGATTCCCACATCAGAAAGCAGGGAGCATTTTGATATTACTAACCAATCCGACGGTAAAGTAGCCGTAATCATAAGCAACCTTAAAAAGAGTGGAAAGCTTGAACGGACTACTTATCAGCGCATATTTGATCCTGCGGTTACCAATGAAATAAGGCTTTACGGTATTGATGGTAAAGATGTTTTTGCCGTACACGGTAATGAGCATTCGCCAATAACAATAAGAATGGTAGGCGGTAAGGGTGAGGATACCTTTTTAATAGATAGTAATATAACCGGAAAGGGAAACAGGTATGTTTATGATCGTTCAGACAAAAAGAACAACCTGCCTAAAAGCTCACAAGCCCACTTGCGTGTCTCAACAGATACCGGGGTTAACAACTACCATGCATTGGGTTATAAGTATAATTTTCTTCAGCCACTAATATTAGGTAGTTATAACAGTGATTATGGCTTACAGCTGATGACTGACTTTATTTATCAAAAACAGGGTTTCAGGAAAGACCCTTATGCTTTCAGACAAAGTTTGGTGGTTAATTACGGATTTGGGGCAAACTCCTTATTGTTAGACTATACCGGCGAATTTAAGCAGGCTATAGGAAAGAGCGATCTTTGGGTTAATATATTATCAAAGGGACCAAACTATCAAAGCTACTTTTTTGGCCTCGGTAACGAAACACAGTATGTAAACAAAGGGGAGAAGGAAAGAAAATATTACCGTAACGTTTATAATTTTCTAAATGCTGATGTAAGAATAAAACACACCTACGGCAGTTGGACAGCAAGCGGAGGTGTTATAGCGCAATATTATAATGGCGATGAAGACAGTAATCATAACCGGTTTTTAAATGATTATGATGCGTTGCATCCCGATCAAAAAGTATTTACCACGCAAGCCAATGCGGGGCTTATTGCAGGCCTTGTTCTGGATACTCGCGACAAGGGTATAATACCACATAATGGCATGTTGTGGAATACAACCATAACGGGCTTAAAGGGACTGAACTCCGATTCGCACAGCTATGGCCAGGTAACAACTGATTTTAGCTTTTTTATAAACCCGGATAAGGACTCAATATTTGTTATTGGCAACCGGATTGGCGGGGGTACAACCATAGGGAATGCTTCTTATTACCAGCAATTGCAGCTTGGGGGCATTCAAAATTTAAGAGGATTCTACAGCGGCAGGTTTACAGGCAAAACTATGGCTTATGACAACCTCACCTTACGCCTTAAATTATTTGATTACGCCTCCTACATATTGCCCGGGGCATTCGGTATAGTAGGCTTTAATGATATCGGCAGGGTTTGGATCCCCGGCGAATCATCAAACCAGTGGCATGATGGTTACGGCGGCGGGTTTTACCTCATCCCGGCACAATTGATACTTGTACAGGCTGTTGTAGGTTTTTCAAAGGATGGAGCTTACCCGTATATTTCGGCAGGGTTCAGATTTTAAATGAATGTGCGGATGTGCAGATATGCAAATGTGCGGATGAGGAAAATGATGTGCCGCTCATGAAAATAAATATGCGGATTTAATTTTTTTCATCCGCACATCCGCACATTCAAAATCCGCACATCAATTTTAATTCTCTACCACAGCTGTATTCAATTGCTTATAAAATTCATCGTAATTAAATACCTTTTCAAAAGGTTCATTTTGGTTATGCAATATGCCAACCCTCAATGCCTTTAATCCGGATACTCCCTGCAGGTCTTCTACTTCAAATTCTTCAATTTTAGGGGCCAGGATGCCATGATCCTGTAATAGGTTTATATATTTAATATAGTCCTGTTCTTCTTCAAATTTTGAAAAAATGATGGTTATTTTGTTCTGCTGGGTAATGCGTTCTTTGGTGCCTTTTATGTATGCTTTGTCAATCCGCTTTTTAATAACTTCGTACCTGATATTATAAGCGCCATCAATGTCAAAATGCTTTTCATCCATCCGGAAACGGATAGATATAGGCGCACTGAATATTAATATCAATGAAGTAACATTTAGCGGATAAGGCAAGATCTTTTTAAGATGGTATTGCTCAATCTGCATCTCGCACAACACCAGCAGCTGCCAGAAACGTAAATGTTCAAGATGGGCCAGGTCAAATGTTTTATTGGGGGCTATAGAGGCGCCGGCATATAAATTGTGTTCAACGCCATCGGTTTTAAATCTTTCAAAATAATGCGGAAAATATGCCTGGGCATCTGTTTGCCTGTTATCAAGTATGCTAATCAGCTTTTCGTTTATTAAAGTTAAAGTAATTTCATACTTGCGCCTGTTAACGTAAAAGTCACCGGTTATTTTATCTGTATTTCTAAAGTATTCTCTAACCAGCTTTGAAATTTCCTTGCTGAATTTCTTATTTTCCCTTAATAATGGATGAATGTTTACCTCCAGGTAACTTTGAATGTGTTGCTCGGTATCGGCCTTTACCCCGGTAACCAGGTCATCAATAAAATTTTTAAGGTCAAACAGTTCCTGTTCAGCGCTAACAATATCATTTGATTGCTGCATTTGCTCAAGCAACAAAATAAGTTTTTCCAGTTGATAACTTAAATCATTAGTAACGCTTAAATTCCTGGTAATTGATGAGTCTTTTATATCAATTTGTCCGTATAAAGGATAAACGTCATGAAAAACTATTTCTTTGGGCGTATAACTTTTACCGGCATTTTTACTTTGAATATGTTTTAAGGCCTCTTCCCTGAATTTCCAGTTTACGCTGGGATGTAATTTGGTGTAGTTTTTTTGTATTACCGCCTGGATCTGGTTTTGCAGATCGGTTACCTTACGGTAAATGGTATCTACTATAAACGGCATTACAATTTCCAGCTTTTTAGCATTAACGCTATTGAGGTCACGTGTTCTTTTTGAAACCAGCTCTAAAATACCAAGTAACATCCCGTTCTTAACAACCGGGGCTAAAATGAAGCTGCGAATATCCTGGGCTGCGAAATGTTGCGATAGCTTGCTATCCGGATTTTGTGCAACAAACTCAGGCAGGTCTGTAATGGCTATTGGATTGTGATCCTTAACCAGGCTTTGATAGGAGTCGGCTCTAAGCATTTTCTGACAATCGCCATCGGCCTTTCCGGCCAGCATATAACTTTTAACCTTTTGCCCCGAAGTGGTAGAGAATTTGTCGCTTTCCTTGTCAAAAGAAGTAAAGCCAATATGAAGGTCGGGGATCTTAAATATCGATCTGAATATTGTTTCGAGGCTTTCCTCCAGTTCAGATGATTCCACATCGCCCAATAAATTGCCTTTTAAACTCGAAACTGCGTTTTCAACTGTTGCATCAAACAGGGTCATTATGCCAAAGCCTTTCAGGATCCAACTGTTTGGCGGGAATTTTTCTTTCCACAGCGCCAGGTCATCATAATTATCCATTAAAAGGTCGATGTCCTCTTTGTTCAGCATTTTTGATTTTTCGGTAGGTATTATCTCCAAAAAATCGGCATTATATAAAATGCGGTAATGTTTAGTAATGCCATCAGCTGTAGGGATATCGTAAAAAAGCGGCTTGCCAAAATCTAAACGTGTTCCATAAAACTGGTTGAGTATTATACAACAGCTCATTATATAAAACTGGTGCTCATCAAAATCGCGGATATTAAAATCAAAATCCTTGCCGGCGGCTTTTAAGATCTCCTTAAACCTGTCGGTATAATTAAACGTTAGGCCCAAATAGGGGATGCTCACTGCTTTTATTTCATTTTTAGAGAGTATTGCAGGAAACAGGCCCTCCAGCAAATGAGAAATTATGATTTCATTATTTGCAATCTGGTCAATGCTTTCTATCCCTTCCCTTAATTCGGGAAAAGGCTGTATTTCTTTTAATAATAATTTAGCTTTTTTTGCATCAATGCCCGTTCCGTTTGCTGTAGCTTCTTCCAGACCCTCGATTATTTTGTGAAAGGAAAGCTTAATTTGAAATGGATTATCTGAAAATTGCGGAAATAACATAGTTTGATAATATTTATCATTGCGAATTTACCAAAAAAATGACTATTAAGTAATTACGGAAAAATTGATTACATGCAGATGAACCCATTATTGCACTAAACCAACTTTGGTTTTATTTTAACTTAATATTCAGCGCTTTAGTTTTACTTTTTTATAAAAACGAGTGATGCGGCAGACCCAACACCCAGTAATGCGCCGGCAGTTACATCTGTTGGGTAATGAACCCCAAGATACATTCTGGAGTAACTAACCGTGCCCGCCCATAAAAACGCCGGTGCAATTATATACCATTTGGGGTATGCAATTGATAAGGCGGTTGCCGTTGCAATGGTTGAAGCTGCGTGCCCGGATGGAAACGAAGTGCTGCCGGCCCGGTAAACAGGAACAATATTTATATTCTGAATAAAAGGCCTGCGGCGTTTAACAAAATGCTTAATAAGCGCCATCATTCCGTACGAAACTGCCGTGCTGCTGGCCACATATAATGAATTTTGACGCAAAGCCTCATTATGCCCTATAATACCACCAACAAGCATAGCTGCCGGCACCCCGATATCGCCATAACGGTAAGTGTTTGACATAAAGAGCATAAATTCTGTTTTTTCAGGTGTGCGGGTATTTTGAATATCAATCATTACCCGGTCATCAAATTGTTGAATGGGTGATTGCGCTAAGGCTTTGTTTAAACAAATAAAAGATATTAGCAGTTGTATGAATATTGTCAGTGTAAAATTTTTATTAAAAAATATGGACATGTAACGGGGTAGTTAGAATGTTTTGCAGATTGATTGTTTATTTTTACAGTTATTAAGCAAGTTACCACTATTTAAATCAACCACAAATAAAAGCTAATTTGCCTTTCAAAATATCCGGCATTATGAATTATCAGCAACTACTTGAACAGGCACAGGATTATGTGCTAACCTATTATAAAGATCATGACACCTCGAGCCTTATTTACCATAACCTGGATCACACTAAAGACGTTGTAGCGGCCGGCATCAAAATAGCCAATCATTATCAGCTAAGCGACGATGATTTTTTTATTGTTTTGGCCGCAGTTTGGTTTCATGACCTGGGGTATATGGTTGATATTGCCACTCATGAAGAAAAAGGCGCTGAAATAGCCGCCAAATTTTTGGAGGAACATCACGTTAATAAAAAACATATCGACCTGGTTGTAAATTGTATAATGGCTACCAGGATGCCGCAGGCACCTAAAACATTACTCGAAGAGATTGTTTGCGATGCGGACCTGTTTCATTTGGGCACCGATGATTTTAAAGAGAAGGACAAACTTTTATTAAAAGAAATTAACCTGATGCACCATACCGATCTGAATAAACAGCAGTGGCGGGAAAAAACTATCAAATTTTTAGAGAGCCACAGTTACCATACCGATTATTGTAAAGTGTTACTTAATGATACAAAGGAGAAAAACCTGGAAGAATTAAAAAAGAAGTGGGAGAAGGAAGAGAAGGAGCAGCAAAAAGAGGAAGAAAAGAAACGGGAAAAAGAAGAAAAGAAATTACATAAGCAGGAAACGAAGATTGACGCAACCATTATTGAAGATCATGAACATGCTGCCGAAGTAACTGAAGAGAAGTTTGAAGGCAAAAAGAAGAAAGACAAGGATAAAGATGAAAGGCCTGAAAAGGGAATTGAAACCATGTTCAGGATCAGTTCAAGCAATCACCAGCGTTTAAGCGATATGGCTGATAAAAAGGCTCATATTATGATAACCGTCAACTCTATTATTTTATCGGCAATTATCAGTTTGGTGCTGCGCCGTTTAAATGAGTATGGCTATTTGATAATTCCATCGTTTATTTTACTTACGGTGAGCCTTTTAGCTATGACTTTTTCAATACTGTCAACCCGCCCATCAATACCAAATGGTGTTTTTACAAAGGCAGACCTTGAGGAGAAAAAAGTTAACCTGCTGTTTTTTGGTAATTTTTATAAAATGAAGCTGGAAGATTTTAACCATGGGATGCAAATGATGATGGAGGACAAGGATTTTTTATACGGCAGCCTAATAAAAGACTTGTACGCACAAGGCGTGGTTTTGGGTCGTAAATATCATTTGCTTCGGATAGCTTATAATATTTTCATGTTTGGCCTTATTGTAGCCGTTGTTGCATTTATTATTGCATCGGCATTTTTTAGTTATAGCCCTGTTGTTAAATAATGGAACAATACCGTTTTTTCAACCGTGATTTAAGCTGGCTCTCTTTTAATGGACGTGTAATGGAGGAGGCTGCTAATGATAAAGTTCCGCTTTTGGAGCGGATAAAGTTCCTCAGTATTTTTTCGTCAAACCTGGATGAATTTTACCGGGTACGGATGCCTGTATTACGGGCATTACAAAAGATAGGTGAAAAGGATAATAACAATATAAGCGTTGAGGAACAAAAAGGGATTTTAAAACAGGCGCTGGATCTGATAAATACCCAGCAACAACGATTTGGCGCCATATTAAAAGATCAGCTGATACCGCGGCTAAAGAGCTGCAATGTTCGCCTGTTGTATAATGATGCCTTTCCGGATGCGGTAAAAAAGGTGACCACCGAGTACTTTTTATCGGAAGTACTGGCTTTTTTACAGCCTGTAGCTTTAGATAACGGGAATAAGTTTTTCCCTGAGAATAACAAGCTGTATTTTGTTGTTAATTTGGAAGAAGCCGCTGGAGCCGAAAAGTTAATTATGCTTAATATCCCATCCGATGAGCTTCCCCGCTTTTTTACTGTAAAAGCTGACGAGGAGACTTATATTGCCTTTTTAGATGATATAATAAGAAATAACCTGGATAAGGTATTTAAGGATGCCAGGATAAAGGGATGCTATAGCATTAAGGTAACGCGCGACGCTGAGCTTGACCTGCAGGATGAATATCCTGGAGACCTTTCGGACGAGATTGAGAAACAATTGAAGAAAAGGGATCAGGGCCTTGCAACCCGCTTTTTACATCAGTCGGGGATTCCGTTGCGTACCATGCAGCTGATAACCGCACAGCTTGACCTGCAAAACGCCAGTGCAACCGAAGGGGGCGTTTATCATAACCTTAGGGATTTCTTCTCGCTGCCTTTAAAATCGCCGGGAACTTCCTACGAAGATTGGCCTGCTGTAAATCCTGTCGGGTTAGATGAAGCTGTTTCTGTATCATCAATTATTGCAGATAAGGACATGATCATTCATACGCCATATCAAAGCTATCATTCAGTATTAAGATTTTTTAATGAAGCTGCTATTAATCCTGATGTTGAGGAGATCTGTATTTCACTTTACCGGGTTGCCAGTAATTCGCGTATTGTTAATGCGTTGATAAGCGCTGCTAAAAACGGTAAAAGCGTGCAGGTAATGGTTGAGTTAAAGGCCCGGTTTGATGAAGCCAATAACCTGAAGTGGGCCAAAAAGATGAAGGACGCCGGTGTTAAAATTATATACAGCGTAACGGCCCTTAAAGTACACGCAAAAATAGCTATAGTAAAAACACGAAAAGACGGTCGGATAGTTTACTCAGGTTTGCTGGCTACAGGAAATTTTAACGAAACTACGGCTAAGTTTTATACCGATCATATCCTTTTTACTTCAAATCCTGACCTGTTACGTGAGATGGAACTGGTGTTTTTGTTTTTGAGCAAACGGGAAAAGCCATCGCCTGATAATCAAATTGATTTTAAACATTTACTGGTTGCCCGGTTTAACTTGCAAAGTAAATTTATTGAATTGATTGACCGGGAAATTGTCTTTGCCAAAGCGGGAAAGCCTGCAGCCATCACCATAAAAATGAATAACCTGGAAGAACGGGTGCTGATCAATAAACTATACGAAGCATCACAGGCCGGGGTGAAAATTGAAATGATAGTGCGAAGCATTTGTTGCCTGATACCGGGTATTGCGGGGATGAGTGAGAATATTACCATAAGGCGGATTGTTGACCGCTACCTTGAACATGGCCGGGTTTTTATTTTTAATAATGATGGGAACAAAGAAGTGTTTTTAGGTTCGGCCGATTGGATGAACAGGAACATCTACCACCGGATTGAAGTTTGTTTCCCTGTGTATGATGAGGCTGTGAAAAACGAGATCATTCAGATTGTTGCCCTGCAATTGAAGGATAATATACAAGCTGTATCGCTTAATGATGCGCTTGAAAATGTTCCGGTGCCTAAAGGTGAACCGGTTATACAGGCGCAAAGGGAAATCTACAGGTTGTTATCGGGCGTGTAAATACATTATATTATCGTAGGGGCGTATCGCATACGCCCTATTCGCGTGCACAGAGCGTATGCGATACGCCCCTACACAATTGGGGTTATGGTATAGTTCAAAATCAAATCGCCACCGTTTGCCCTGCAGAATAGTATTTCAATTGGATGATATCATTGGGGATTGGCCGTGTATTCCATGCCTTATGAATAGTTAATGCTGCACCAACAGCCGATGCCTGGGCCATTGAGGCGGCAAATACTTCCATCCCTTTAAATTCGGTGGCAAGCAGGTGCATAAATACGCTGTTTTTGCTGAACCCACCATCAACAAAGATCCTTTTTACAAGAGTGCCTTTAAGGATTAGTTGTGTTGATGCAACCTGCAGGTTTATCAGGTCGAGCATGAGCTGGTGATAGGCTTCGGTATCATTTTTAAACCCGCTAAGCTCCCTTGTGCCAAATACAGATTCCTTTTTGAAGTCATCCTCATAAAAAACCTGGGAATGATTTTTTTTAAGCTTTTTGACGACTTCAGGATTGTAAGCGATGTTCCGGTATTTAATAATATCTATATTAAAGTGTGCAGCAATCCGTTTTACCTGCTGTTCATACTCATTGCCCGAGAACAACCTGGACGCTTTTACCGGCTGGCCCTTGTATTGTAAAAAGCTTAAGCAATCGTTTTTAAGCTCCTGAACGGTTAAAGTTTGTTGATTAAAGGGATTCAGGCTGATACACCAGGTGCCTGTTGATATTAATATAAAAGGCTCATGAAAGTTTACCAGGTAGGGAATAAGTGCCGCTGAGCTATCATGCAACCCGGCGCCTACTTTATAATTGGTCCCGGGAAATAGCGGGGCCGAGATCTTATTAGCCGGTACAATAGGAGGCAGTTTCAAAGCCACTCCCTCATGCTGGATCCATTCATGATACCTGTTTTTTTCAAAATCCCACATGGCGGTATGGCAGCCAATGCTGGTAAGATCGGAATAATGATTCCCGGTTAGCAAAAAGCTAAGGTATTGCGGCAAGTGCAGGGCGTATTTTACCTGGTTAAATACTTCGGGTTTTTCTTTCCTTAACCTGTATAATTGCAACCCCGAATTAAGGCTGCCCAAAACCGGTGATGCTGTTTGGATGCTGAACGCTTCCTCGCCGCCATATTCCGCATAAAATTTCCGGCTTAATTCTTCGGGGTAGGGTTTAAGGTAATTGTACAACGGGGCAACGGGTTTGCCATCTTCTCCCACATAAACAAAGCTTGCCCCGTATGATGAAAAGTTTACTGCTTTTATATTAAACTCCTTAAGCCTGAAAACCTCGCTTAACGAATCAAAAACAGATAACCGCAGGCTTTCCAGGTTTTCGCAGGGGAAGCCGTCCTCATCAACCGTTTCAATAAAACGTGCCGATTTCTCATACACTATCTGGTAATTTTCATCAAATAAAAATAGCTTTTTGTTGGTTTTGCCAACATCAAATACAATTATTACCGGTTTGGGGCTCATATATAAATATTAGCTACAACCCGGTAGCAACAGTTTTTGATCCGCGCTCTTTTATTAAGTTATCTCTCACCTGCAGCTTCCGGTAAGTGCTTACCGGGTTTAATGCACCACCCGACAACAGACTTGCTTCCGCTACCAGTGATCGTACATCCGTACGGTAGGCCTGCTGCAGGATGTCCTGGGCAAGGGTTACATCATTATTTTGCTGAGCTGCTGTTAACGCGGCCTTATCAACAATTAAAGCCTGGGCATAAGCAATTTTTATAGCCTGTACCGATTGTAAAAGATCTTCGATCGGGTCTTTTACATTATGCGAGGCATCTATCATCCAGCCAATGTCAGTGGCATGTGTCATACCCCGGGCATCCATTCCTTCAACCAGCTCATTAAATATCAGGAATAGCTGGTACGGGTTTATGCTGCCTACAGTAAGGTCATCATCGCCGTATTTTGAATCGTTAAAATGAAACCCTGCCAGCTTGCCTTCCATCAGCAATAAAGAAACTATCTGCTCAATATTGGTATTTGGCAAATGGTGACCGAGATCAACCAAAGTAGCTGCTTTTTTGCCCAGCTTATTTGCCAGTAAAAGTGATTGCCCCCAATCGCCAATGGTTGTTGAGTAAAAATTTGGCTCAAAGGGTTTGTACTCAATCCATACTTTCCAGTCATCGGGCAAAGCGCTGTATATCTCCTGTAAGCTCTCCAATGTGTTTTGAAATGCCTTCCGGAAATTTAATTGCCCCGGAAAGTTTGATCCGTCAGACAACCAAACAGACAATGCTTTAGAATTAAGCTGAACGCCATATTTAATTACCTCTATATTATGCTCAACCGCTTGCTTTCGAACCTCTTTATCTACATGATGTAGCGAGCCGTATTTATAGCTGTATTTTTGATCTGCCTGGTCCTGGAATGTGTTTGAGTTTACAGCATCAAAGTGCAGGCCCCGTTGAGCTGCCAACGCTTTTATCGCCGTTGCATTTCCGGGGATATCCCAGGGGATGTGCAGTGAAATTGAATTGCTTGATTTATTAAGCGCATTGATAACACCTACATCCTCAATCTTTTCTTCAAGACTTCTCGGCTCGCCGCCGCCCGAAAATCTTCCGAAGCGGGTGCCTCCGGTTCCCAGTGCCCAGCTTGGAATGGCTATATTAAATGCCTGCAGCTTAGCCATAACATCATTAAGCTTTGGGATGTCAGCGCTTGCAAATTCAAGCTTACGCTTGTGATCAGCCAGCTCATTATGGTTTAATTCATCAATTTTATACTGATCAATATTCATGGTAAAAGATTTACAGGTTTATAAAATTATTCGCTAAAGGCTGGCAGTATACAGGTATTAAATGTATAATTAACAGTCGCTTTTGGAAACGTCTAATATAGTAGTTGTAAAGGCATGTTTACCAAATTTTTTAAAACTCCTTTTAAAGCACCGTTTAGCGGTAGCGAAACATGTAGTACCCAAAGTCCTGCAAATATTTCCTAAAACACTCCCGGATTAAAACACTTGTTAAACGGGGAAGTTATTTGGGGACTTTTAGCCATTATAACGGGTAAAATTCACCATAAATTTACTCACAAGCCACGATGTTAAATTAATAAGAACGATAATTCGAGTTTCAATTGCCTGGCAATCATTTACAAAGACGAAAGTGTTTATTGCTTTTAAACGCTTCTGATTAATATTAACGAAAGTTTTGGTGTAATATATTACTCATATAAACTTATTATAATATTATGATACAATTAATGTGGTATGATTTTAGTGTATTATTGTTCATCCCAACCTTTCTTCTTGTTTTTGCTCTAACAATTATTTTAATTGTAAAAGCACTTGAGTGTGAGGCTTTATGGGAGATTATTTTTTGATAAATTACTTATGAGTGCTAGATTTAGATTTCTTTATTTGCTTATTGGCTTTGTTGGATTAGGGTTGCTTGGCTACCTTGCATTTGATACTTATCCATATATTAATTTTGGCCATGTGTTGTTAATCACAACCGGGGATATGGTGTTTTTTTTCCTTGCTTATAAAACGTACCCGGCATAAAAGTCCCCAATCTATGGTAATTCTTTCCCTTGCAATCTGCAGGGGAAAATAATAGCAGGTAATGTTTATCAACAGCTCCGTTGATTTAATACATTTATCTTAAGTGATAGTATTCCTTTGCAATTTCCGTTCAAAATTGCTCACCCCATCAGATTTTAGAGGCTTAAAACCGAATTATTGTTAATTTTAACAAAATTTAACATTTATCCCTCACTTTTTTGTGGCAAAAATTTGATCATCTGTTTAAGTTTGCCTACCAAAAAATAATAATCATTTAATGGAAGAAATAAATAGTAATACCGGGCATCTTTCGTCTGATGCCGTGGCTGGTACTTCATCGTATTCAACAGATATAAGGGCGCTGAACGAAATGATCCAGAAGGAGAGCGCTTTTATTGATCTCCTGAAAATGGAGATGGATAAAGTTATTGTCGGTCAAAAATATATGGTCGACCGCTTACTGATAGGTTTATTGGCTGATGGCCATATCCTGTTGGAAGGTGTGCCGGGATTAGCCAAAACATTGGCGATCAATACACTGTCAAAAGCTATCCAGGCTGATTTTAGCCGCATCCAGTTTACGCCGGATCTGCTGCCTGCCGATTTACTGGGCACAATGATCTACAATCAGAAAAAAGAGGAGTTTATTGTGCGTAAAGGTCCATTGTTCTCCAACTTTATTTTGGCCGATGAGATAAACCGCGCCCCCGCGAAAGTGCAGAGCGCTTTGCTCGAAGCCATGCAGGAAAGGCAGGTTACCATTGGCGATACTACATTCCCGCTGCCAACTCCATTTTTGGTGCTGGCTACCCAAAACCCGATTGAGCAGGAAGGAACATATCCATTACCCGAAGCGCAGGTTGACCGTTTTATGTTGAAGGTTGTAATTGGCTATCCTAATAAAGAGGATGAGAAAAGAATTGTACGCGCCAATATTGCACCACAAGGAATGCTAAAACCAAACCCGATCATCCGCCCGGACGATATTATCCGTGCGCGCAAGGTGGTAAGAGAGGTTTATATGGATGAGAAGATAGAGCAATACATTATTGATATTGTTTTCGCAACCCGTTATCCTGATCAGTATAAATTAAGCAACTATAAAAACCTGATCAGTTTTGGTGCATCGCCAAGGGCAAGCATTAACCTGGCGCTGGCCTCAAAGGCTTATGCATTTATAAAACGTAGAGGGTATGTTATTCCTGAGGATGTAAGGGCAATTTGCCATGATGTTTTAAGGCACAGGATCGGGTTGAGCTATGAAGCCGAAGCCGAGAACATGACCTCGGAAGATATTATTACCGGGATTTTGAATGCGGTAGAAGTGCCGTAAGGGGAAAGAAGAGAATCAGGAGTCAAGAAGTCAAGAGACAAGATTTAAAATAATAAGGAGAAGCATCAGGAACCGGAAGTTAAGAAATCAAAGTAAAAGTCGTAGCAATGCTGCTGTCTTGTCTTGATTCTTGACTTCTTGATTCTTGCATCTGAAATTATGGCTAGGGACACTAAAGAACTGCTTAAAAAAGTAAGAAAGATAGAGATAAAAACCCGTGGGCTGAGCAATCACCTGTTTTCGGGCGAATATCACTCTGCCTTTAAGGGGCGGGGTATGGCCTTTAGCGAGGTGCGCGAGTACCAGATCGGTGATGAGATCCGTACGATCGACTGGAACGTTACGGCCCGCTTTAATCATCCTTATGTTAAGGTGTTTGATGAGGAACGGGAGCTTACAGTAATGCTGCTGATGGACGTAAGCGGATCTGAAAACTTTGGCACGCTTTCACAACAAAAGCAGGATCTGGCTACAGAATTGTGTGCGGTGCTTGCTTTTTCAGCAATTCAGAATAACGACAAGGTAGGGGTGATATTTTTTAGCGATAAGATTGAGAAGTTTATCCCGCCAAAAAAAGGCAGGAGTCATATTTTAATGATCATAAGGGAACTGATTGATTTTACACCCGAGAATAAAGGAACCAACGTTGCAGAAGCTTTAAAGTATTTCACCAGTGTTATTAAAAAGAAGTGCACGGCGTTCATCATGTCCGACTTTATGAGCCCCACCTTTGAGAACGAGCTTAAAATTGCCAATAAAAAGCACGATATAATTGCACTAAGGTTATATGATAAACACGAAGAAGAATTTCCTGATCTTGGACTGATCCCTGTAAAGGATGAAGAAACCGGGCAAATTAGTTGGGTAAATACGGGTGATCCTAAAGTGCGCATCGCTTTTAAAGCAGATGCTTTACGGAGAAATGGCGCTTTAAAAGATGTGTTTAGCCGCTGTGGTGTTGATGCGACTGATATTGGTACTCATGAATCGTACGTTAAGCCTTTAATGACATTGTTTAAAAAACGGGGGAAGAAAAGGTAATGATGAATAAATGTTGTTATAATTTCTTGATTTTAATATTGCTTTCAACTTGTTTTGCTTCAAATGTAAATGCACAAACTATAGTTGTTGAGGCAAAGCTCGATCAGCAAACTATCCGCATCGGCGACCAAACCAAGCTGCGTTTAATTGTTCATCAACCCCTGAAAGAAAAAGTAAACCTCCCTAAGCTGGCTGATACGTTAACCGGCAAAGTACAGATAGTAAGCAGCAGGCTGGATACCGTTATTGACCAAAATGCCCATAACCAGGCAACAATAACCCAAAGCTATACCATTACTTCGTTTGACCAGGGCACCTACACAATCCCGTCGTATTCAATTGGCTCTGCTGCAGGTGTTTTAAAAACCAATGAACTAACGCTGATGGTGCAAACCGTACAGGTTGATACTACGAAAGCTATTTATGATATTAAACAACCGCTTGCAGTATCCTATACATTTTGGGATTGGCTGAAAGATCACCGGATCTGGGTTGCACTTGGTTTAGCCGTTATTATTGCAATTATAGGGGTAATATGGTATTTGAGAAAGCGACCAAAAACTGTAACGATAATAAAAGAGGTTAAACCTGATGTGCCGGCGCACATAATTGCCCTGGGTAAACTGCAGCAACTGCGCGACAAAAAGCTATATCAGCAGGATGCTGTTAAACAATATCATAGCGAACTGAGCGACATCATCCGCGAATACCTTGAAAAGCGATATGTGGTAAAAACTCAGGAAAAAACCACAGATGAAATTTTTGCAGCCTTAAAATACATGGATATTGCTAATGAGTACCGGGTTAAGCTAAGCCAGGTTTTGATACTGGCCGATTTGGTAAAGTTTGCAAAAGAGAAACCGTTGCCTGTTGATAATGAGTTGAGCATGGAAAATGCCCTGGGTTTTGTATTAAAAACACAACAGGCAGCAGAATTACCAACAAATACAGAGGGAGGAAGTGAACGTGTTTAAAGGAATTGAATTTGCGCATCCGGGGTTTTTCTGGCTGTTTATTCTTATCCCGGCAGTAATTGGATGGTATATTTGGCGCGAGCGGAAGCTTTATGGCTATTTAAGTGTATCGGCAATTAAGGGGTTTTCTATCCCGTCAAAAAGTATCATTCCAAAACTGCGCCATTTGGGGATTGCTTTGAGGGTTTTGGCTTTAGCTGCAATGATCATAGCGTTGGCCAGGCCGCAATCATCCCTAAGCTGGCAAAACAGCACCACTGAAGGTATTGATATAATGATAGCTTCGGATATTTCAGGCAGTATGCTCGCCGAAGACTTTCAACCAAACCGCATGGAGGCCGGGAAGAATATTGCCATAGATTTTATAAAGAACCGCCCTAATGACCGGATTGGTTTGGTGATATTTAGTGGTGAGAGTTTTACACAATGCCCGTTAACCATTGATCATGATGTACTGATAAATCTTTTTAAGGATATAAAGAACGGGATGATTGATGATGGCACAGCCATAGGAATGGGCCTTGCCACGGCCGTTAACCGGCTTAAGGAAAGTGAAGCAAAAAGTAAGGTTATTATTTTGCTGACAGATGGATCAAATAATGCCGGATCAATACCGCCGGTAACCGCAGCCGAAATTGCCAAACAGTTTAATGTAAGGGTTTACACTGTGGGCCTGGGTACAAAGGGCTTTGCGCCATACCCGGTTCAAACACCAATGGGGATACAGTATCAGCGCATCCCGGTGGATGTTGATGAAGGTACGCTCTCGAAAATTGCCACCATTACAGGTGGTAAATATTTCAGGGCCTATAATAACGAAACGCTAAGAGGCATTTATGAGCAGATAGATCAACTGGAGAAAGCTAAAATTGATGTTACCCAGTATCATAAAAAAACAGAGCTGTTTTTGCCGCTTGCACTGATAGTTTTGTTGCTTTTATTGCTGGAGTTTGGTTTAAAGAATACGGTATTTAAGGGGGCTATAACTTAAAGTATGTTACGTTTTGCACATATAGATTTTTTATGGGGATTGTTATTGATCCCGGTTTTTATCCTGCTTTTTATTGTGGTAAGCAGGTGGAAAAGTAAGGCTGTAAAATCATTGGGCGACAGGAGTGTGGTAAATCTCATGATCCCTGATGTGTCATTTTCAAGGCCGTGGCTAAAGTTTATTTTGTTTACCGTTGCGTTTGCTTTTTTGCTGATAGGCGCGGCCGATCCGCAGATAGGCTCAAAGATGGAAGAAGAAAAACGTAAAGGGGCCGATTTGATGATCTTGCTTGATGTATCAAACAGTATGCTCTCGCAGGATCTGGTGCCTAACCGCCTTGAAAATGCCAAGCGGGCCATAGCCCAGCTTATTGATAACCTGCATACCGACCGTATTGGTATAATTGTGTTTGCAGGCGAGGCTTATGTACAGCTGCCAATGACTACTGATTACTCGGCAGCCAAATTGTTTTTAAATACCATAAATACCAATATGGTACCTACGCAGGGTACGGCTATTGGTTCGGCCATTGACCTTGGAATGAAGTCTTTCGATTTTAAAGACGGAACAGGCAAGGCCATGATAATTATTACCGATGGCGAAAACCATGAAGATGACGCTGTTGCTGCTGCAAAAAATGCTACTGATAAGGATGTTACCGTGCACGTTATTGGCGTAGGCTCACCTGAAGGTGCCCCAATCCCTATTTACCAGGGTAACAAACAAATAGGCTTCCATTTGGATAGTGCCGGTAAAACCGTTGTAAGCAAACTGAACGAGACTATGGGTAAAGAAATTGCTGCGGCAGGTAACGGGGCTTACGTAAGGGCAACAAATGCTAACAGCGGCTTGGGAATAGTGATGGATCAGATTGAAAAGATCCAGCGGAAAACTATTGACAGCAAGAATTTCAAGGATTTTGAAGACAGGTTCCAGTTTTTTATCGGGCTTGCATTTTTATTATTACTGATCGAGTTCTTTATCTCTAATAGAAAAAGCCAGCGGCTGAGTAATTTGAAATTATTTGAAGTAAAAAAATCATGAAGCAGCTAATTATCATCCTATTATTTTTACTGCAGGGTTCGTGGCTTTTTGCGCAGCAGGAGAAAAGCCTGGTACATAAGGGTAATGAGCTTTATCAGCAAAAAAAGTATACAGAAGCTGAAGCTAATTATCGCAAATCAGTGGAGAAGAATAAGAACGTGGAAGGTGATTTTAACCTCGGCGATGCACTTTTTAAACAAAAAAAGTTTACCGAAGCAGGCGAACAGTTTAACCAGCTTGCCGGGGCATCATCAAACAAAAACATTGCTGCCAAGGCTTATCATAATTTAGGCAATTCACTGCTGGAAAATAAAAAGCTGGAAGAAAGCATTGATGCGTATAAAAAATCATTGATCAATAACCCTAAAGACGATGAAACCCGTTATAACCTTGCCTATGCACAGGAAAAATTGAAAGAACAGCAGAAAAAGGATAAGGATAATAAGAAGAACGACAAGAACAAGGATAAAAAAAATCAGAACAAAGACGATAAGAATAAGGATAACAAGGATCAAAATAAAAAAGATCAGGACAAAAAAGACCAGGATAAGAAGGATCAGGATAAAAAGGATCAGGATAAAAAGGATCAGGACAAAAAGGATCAGGACAAAAAAGATCAGAAAGATGGCCAGCAGCCTCAACCCAACAAATTATCAAAAGAAGATGCCGAACGGATGCTTGACGCGCTCAATAACGATGAAAAGCAAACTCAGGAAAAACTGAAAAATAAAAAATTAAAAGGTGTGAAAATGCACATTGAAAAGGATTGGTAGGGGGGAAGTCCGAAAGTCGGAAAAGTCCGGAAGTCCGAAAGAAAAATTAACATTACAACCTTTCAACAGGTTAATAACAATGAAAATAAAGTACTACATATTAACCTTATTGCTATTCTGGGGGGGCATACTTAAGGCTCAGGATGTAAAATTTACTTCAGTAGTAAGTAAAACTACCGTGGGAACAGGTGAGAAGTTCCAGGTTGATTTTACAGTGAACGGGAACAGCAGTGATTTTAATCCGCCGGGGTTTAGCAGTTTCCAGGTATTTTCAGGGCCCAATGTATCAACAAGTATGGAATCTATTAACGGCGTTACCGCCGTTAGCAATTCTTACAGCTATATTTTAATGGCGGCTAAGCAAGGTGACTTTACTATTGGGCCGGCTACTATAATAGTAAACGGAAAGAAGTTAAGCACTAATGCAATAAGGATGAAGGTGGTTAAAGGGCAGCCGGTTCAGCAGAACAGCGGCCAGGGAAACGGTGCAGATAACGGCATAATTGAAGGTAATACTGCCGACCTGGCAAAATCCTTGTTTATAAAAGCGGTTGTTGATAAGGCCAACGTTTACCTGGGTGAGCAGCTAACGGTAAGCTTCAGGATCTATACCAGGGTAGGGATCGAGGATAGCCGACTTGATAAAGTGCCCGACCTGACCGGTTTTTTTAACCAGGACATTAAAAGCCCGCAACAGCAACAACAAGTGCAATGGCGTGTTGAAACTTATAAAGGCTTAAAGTATAATACTGCCGATCTGAAACAAACTATACTATTCCCCGAACATGCGGGTGATCTTACCATTGAACCTATGGAAATGACATTGCTGGTACGACAGCCCGTCCAGTCGAGGGATGTTATGGATCAGTTTTTTGGCGGCTCATTTAAAGAGGTTAAATATAAAGTCAAAAGCGCTCCGGTAGTGATTCATGCAAAGCCGCTACCTGAAACGGGAAAGCCGGATGGCTTTGCCGGTGCTGTTGGCACATTTAATATTGAAGCATCGGTTGATAAAACAGAGCTTAAAGCAAACGAGGCTTTGAATTATAGAGTTAAAGTTACCGGGGCAGGCAATATTAAGCTGCTGAAAACGGTGAATACCAGCTTCCCTGCTGACTTTGAAAAATACGACCCTAAGATTAGTGACACCGTAACAGAACGCGCAAGCGGAGTATCTGGCAGCAGGATCTACACCTACCTGCTGATCCCAAGGCATCAGGGAGATTTTACGATTGACCCGATCAGGTTCTCTTATTTTAACCCGGCAACGGGCAGGTATGTAACCTTAACTTCCAAATCATTTAAAATTAAGGTGAACAAGGGGGTGGCTGAAAGCAATGTAACCGCTTTAGCCGGAGCCGACAAACAGGATATTAAAACACTGGGTAAGGATATCAGGTATATTAAAACAAGCGATACCACTTTAAACAAGCCGGGGGACGGTTTTTTTGGATCGGCAGGGTATTATTTACTATTGGTAATCGGCCCGGTTTTATGTATAGGCGCCTATAACTACCGCAACCGGATGCTAAAGCTTAACAGCGATATTGTATTGGTGAAAAATAAAAGGGCGCGTAAGCTTGCAGCTAAGCACATGGCGAATGCACAAAAGCAACTGCAGGCAAATAATACGGCAGCATTTTATGAAGATGTGTTTAAAGGCATGTATGGATACCTAAGCGATAAGCTTAATATTCCTTATGCTAATTTAGACAGGGAAACCATAGCATCATCATTAAAGGCAAAAGCACTGAATGAACAACTGGTTAACAGGGTGTTGGAAACACTGGATCTGTGTGAGATGGCGCGTTACGCACCGGTAACCCACATCTCTAAACAGGAAGTATTTGAAAAGGCTAAGGGCATTATAAGCGATATTGAAAATGAGATTTAGCATGTTAAAAAAGGCATTACATATTTTTATAGCATTTGTTATTCCCTCAATATGCTTTGGGGACGATAATGTGCAGGCGCTTTTTGCAAGCGGCAATGCCAGCTATAATAAAGGGCAGTATAAAGAAGCGCTTACTGCTTATCAGAAGGTTTTTGATTCGGGCTATGAATCAGCAGCCTTGTATTTTAACATGGGGAACGCCAGCTATAAAACAGATGATCTGCCTTCGGCCTTGCTGTATTATGGTAAAGCACACAAGCTTTCGCCGGGTGATGAGGATATTAACTTTAACATCCGCTTTGTAAATCAAAAGACTACTGATAAAATAGATGAGGCTCCTGAATTTTTCGTTGCCAAATGGTGGAGGGGTTTTATTTTAGCCTTATCTGCAAATGTTTTAGGCTGGCTTAGCGTTTTGTTGGTCTTACTGGCATCGGGGATTTTAATCCTTTACTTTTTTACAGGTTCTGTTGCCATAAAAAAGACCTCTTTCTACGGCGCAGTTATTTTATTTGTGCTGGGCGCGTTTACTGTTTTTACTGCCTGGATGCAGGTAAACTACTTTAACGGGCATAAGGAAGCAATAATTTTCAGCCCGTCAGTTACGGTTAAAAGCGGGCCTGTGGAAAAGGCCGGAGCTTTATTTGTGATTCATGACGGCACAAAAGTGAATGTTTTGGATGATAGTAACGGCTGGTTAAAGATAAAACTTGCCAATGGGAGTGAGGGCTGGATAAAGGCCGGGGATGCGAAGGAAATATAGCTTTAAAGATTCAAGAAATTAGAGTCAGGAATCAAGATAAAAAAATAATCTACTCCGCCCGTTCAGATATTGGCCATAAAAACCGACAAACAAAAAAACCTTAGCTAAAAGTTAAGGGTTTTTTGATACAGAATGCTTAAATGCATTAAGGAACTGGCGTTAAAGTACCGGCTGCAATAGCTTTTAAAGCAGTTATACTTGGTATAAACACGTACAGGCTGCCATCGGTACGGATAAAACGTGTCATATTAGGCACGTCTACTTTCTCGCCTGTTTCTGTTATGTATTCCAGGTACTTGTGCATCGGGTCGCCATCCTGGGCATGATTGCCAAAAAGCGGATCAATACCGCTCCGGTTATTGGTAGCATCTGGGAAACGGAACTTGCCTTTTGAGATCCAGTTTTTCATTATAAACTGAAACTGGTTAAACAAATGGCAGCCTATGAATAAGCCTATTAATCCCCTTTGGATCCCTTCCGGCTCGCCCTCTATGTATTTAGGCCCATACGGCGATGCCCGGCGCATTACCCTGTTTATGCCGGCATAGTTTACATTCCCGGTTACATTATAATCATCACGGGGGTTGGCCCTGCGGATGTGTGCCGCATAAGGGCACACCTGGCCAAGGGTATCGTTAGGCTTTGGCCCTTTTTGGTGGGTGGTATGGGTGATGTAATTAAAGTTGGTGTAATCAAATCCCTTAAGACTGTCAACAGGTCCTGTTGGTGATACTACCAGCGGAGTACCATCAGCCCATCGCCCGCACATTTTAGCAGCAACCAGGTCAGGATCTTTAGCCTGGCCTATAAAGCTTTTAAAAGCTTTTACATCCTGGTATAAAAACCTGAATGCTGCAAAGCTGCCGTTATACAACAACTTGTGCGCGCTATAGGGGCTTTGCGGATTATAGGCAAAATGGTACGATGGCACTACGGGCCGGTCATCGGCAGAAAGCCGTCCGTCCCTCATGTTTAGTAATTTATTGTTCCATGGAACATCGCCAACCCGGGGCTGCGACAAACTGTCTTTATAATCAAAGTGAATATAATCTATCTTGTCTCCTTCATCAATAGGGTCAGAATCTTTAACGAAAGCCGGCACTAACGCTGGTTTGCCGTTAATAACAGGGATCATTTCCATCAATTTATTATAATAAACTTCGCGGTCATTTTCTACCTGGGTAAAAAGCGTTACCTGCAGGTGCAGATCATTGCCGTTTGGATCGGGTGGCTTGGGTAACAGCCAGTCGTTTTTACCCCTCGTCCACCATTTAGCGGGCGCGCTATCATCTGTGTCGCCAATATCAACGCAGTTATTGCTATCTGTAGCACCTTTCTTAAATACACTAAATAACTCACGGCTGTTATCGGCAACTGTTTTGCAATTAGCAGCGCCTATCATTTGCACAAGCCCGGCATACGTAAAACCAATATTAAGGCAATAAGGCGGCTTATAACCGGGTTTCCATGGCTTGGCAGTGGTAACATTAAGCAGGGCATTGCTCCCGGGCGCCAAGTTTTTGCAGAACAACTGTGCACCTGCCACATCCTGAATGTTCAGAACAATATATTTGATATGATTAAAGTTGTAACCCCTCAATAACAGGCCCTGGATATCATCCAGCGTAGGGTTTGGCAAAACTACAGGTTCTTCTGCTTCGGTTTGATCTGTTTTTTTCATAATAAATTAGCTGCAATCCGGTTTGCTTGATGGTGGGTATTCAACATCGATTTCAGGCGGGAAAGGCCATAATTCAACCCCGGGTACACCGTTCACTGAATAATTGGTCAGGATATTGCTTACACTCAGGCCCGGGAAGGTAGCGCCAAACAGCGGGTTTGTAAGTTTAGCCAGTGGAGTATACGCCTTGCCGGCAGCAGTAGGATCGGCAAAGTTATAATTCATTAATAAGCAATTAAAAGCATCGGGGTTTGATTTTACCCCCAGGTGGCCCTTAATAAAATTTGCAGAATTAGGTCCATTGGCATCTATCCCGGGAATGTTGCTCTCGTCCATCACACTAACAATAAGATTAAGGCCGTCTTCAATAGCTTTCTGCTGTACAAAAGAGCCAATGTAATCGGTAAATTCTCCATCGTAAATAGCTTGCACTACTAACAGGTCCTTATCGGGCATAGCCTGAAACGTTGTAACAGGAAGCTTTGACTTAGAGCCGCCCTCAACAGCATAAAACATAAAAAAATGGACCCCCGTTTGAGCACGCATATCCGGACCTGCATCATTGGCAGCTGTTTTAACAGCATGATGAAGTAAGTGAGCGCCTTCAAGCGCTTGTTTGAACTTCTTTTTTTTAATAGGTAAAAACAGGAACAGCATGTGCTGCTGGTCAGGGGTGCCCACATAAGTGATGGCATTTAGATTCGACATTGTGTGATAGGATTAAGTTTACCTACTCTATTCAGGCTTTTCGGTATGCGCCTTTTTTATAAACTACGATTATAATGCAATACCCGTATGTAAATACAAGGTTCTGCAACTTATTAACGGCTTGTTATTGCTTTTACTGTTAACGGCTGTTATTGATTTATTAGATGGATAAAGTGTTTAAGTTTTCTCAAATGTAGTTTATAGCTGCCATATTAACAATAGCGCTAAAAATTAAATAAGATCTGATTTTCGCTCCAAAAAACTGCCCGTTCAAGTGTCTGCATTTGAATGTAAAACAATTTAATCGCGGACACCTGAATGGGCGGCAGACTTTAACAAGTTTCCTTTGGGCATTACGAATATGGCGGGCGGATCTTACACGGGGCGCTTATGCTGAAGCAATAAGAAATTAAGGCGTAATATTTAGTAATACACCCTCATTATAATTTACCTTTATCTCCTCAATTCAACGTAAACACCAATATAATGGACGAGCTAAACTTTATCAATAATTCAAACGATGCAAACAATTCACAGATCGTAATTTTTCAGCAAAATGTATCTGATACAGATGAGCTTGAAGCCCCTGTAAGCCTGCACCTGGTATCAGTAAAAACAGGATCAAGTGCCAGCGTACCGGTTGCCGCTGCCGGTAAATTTCATGTGGCAATTATTACCCCGGAAATAACCGTTGTTGACGGGATTATGAGAATAGAGGAAATTTCAACCCCTGCTGTTTTAATGAAAGCCGGCCAGACTGCTTCTATTAGCGGGGACAGTGATTCAGGATATGAGATAAGTGTGGAAGGGTAGGGAAGTCTTTTGCCAGGGGTAGTCAATAATTACCACCTTGTCATTGCGAGGAACGAAGCAATCGCATGCTTTACAGAGCAAACAGAATGGTGTAGAACTTGCACTGACGGTTGTGCACGGCGTGCGGTTGCCACGCTGCGCCGCAATGACATGTTTTTAATTATTGCTCCGATCATCTAGAATAAGCTAACCTTTTGTAATCAAAGCGTAAACTAAACAAATACCTGTTTGATAAATAAGACCAATCGGTTTATATTTGTGCTCATAATGACAAAGGCAGAAAGAACACGGCAGTTTATTATTGAAAAGGCAGCACCTATTTTTAACCGGAAAGGGATTGCCGGTACTTCGATGAGCGACATTATGGAAGCTACCAAGCTGGCTAAGGGCGGCCTGTATGGCAACTTTGAAAGCAAGGAGGAGATCTGCCTGGAAGCATTTAAATATTTGACTGATTCACTTTCTGCCGAGATCAATAAAAGCATTAGTGGTAAGGCTACTGCAAAGGAGAAACTTTTTGGCCTGCTTGATTTTTATAATGGTAACCTATTAAAAAACAATCATGGTGGATGTCCCATATTAAATTTTGGTACAGAAGCCGATGATACCAATCCACTTATCAAACAAAAAGTAGAGGAAGTAATAAACAGGTTTAAAACCAGGATTTCGAATATTATTAAACAGGGACAGGAGAGCAAAGAGTTTAACCAAACTATAGACGCGGAAACATTTGCTATAAAAATGTTTACCATGATTGAGGGCGCCATCCTGGTGAGTAAGGTGCAAAATAATGGCACACACATGCATATAGTGGTTGACATGCTAAAGGCCGACATCGAACAATTTGTCAAATAATTTTTTTTGATATTTAAAAGACCGATCGGTCTTTTAAATGAATGAGAATAAAAAGAACAAAAAATGAATAATTTAAAACGAAATCTGCTAATCATCACTGTTCTGCTTGCCGCGGTGATGGAGCTGATAGATACAACTATAGTAAATGTAGCCCTGTCGCACATGAGCGGTAACCTGGGGGCAACACTGGAGGATACCACCTGGGTAATTACAGCTTATGCCATAGCAAACGTTATTATTATCCCCTTAACCAGCTTTTTAACCATTAAGCTTGGGCGAAGGAATTATTATATAGGCTCTATTATTTTATTTGTTGTCTGTTCGTTTATGTGCGGGAGTGCAACTAATATTTGGACACTGGTATTTTTCCGGTTTTTGCAGGGGCTTGGCGGAGGTGCGCTACTCTCTGTATCACAGGCTGTTATTTTTGAGTTGTTCCCTAAAGAAAAACAAGGTGTTGCCAGTGCGATATTTGGCGTTGGCGTATTTATCGGCCCCACAATTGGTCCCACAATGGGTGGCATTATTACAGAAAATTATTCATGGCCGCTGATATTTTACATTAACATCCCGATAGGGATATTAGCTGCAACCTCCTGCTATTTTTTGCTCACGGAACCTACCATAAAATCAAAAATACAAAGGGTAGACTGGACAGGTATCGTCCTGCTGGCTATTGGTATAGGATCATTACAAACCGTATTGGAGAGAGGGCAAACGGAAGACTGGTTTGCCACAGGTTATATCCTGTTTCTTACCGTTACCGCAGTAATAACATTAACAGCGTTTATTATATGGGAACTGCATGTAGAGCACCCAGTGGTAAACTTGCGGGTATTTAAAAGCAAAACCTTAACTATAGCGGCTATACTAACCTTTATTACCGGGATAGGCATGTTTACTTCTATCTTCCTTACACCGGTAATTGCGCAGCGTTTGCTTGGCTTTACACCTACACAAACCGGTTTGCTGCTCTTGCCCGGGGCGATAATAGCCATACTAGGATTAATGGTTTCGGGTAAGCTTTTACAGGCAGGATTGTCGCCATTAGTAATTATTACGGCAGGTTTCTTTTGCTTTATATATTTCAACTGGAACATGTCGGGCATGAGCCTTGATACTTCGGCATATACCATCACCATAAACCTAATTTTCCGGGCATTGGGGATGGCGTTTTTAACGGTGCCTTTAACTATGCTGGCCATATCATCATTGGCCCCAAAGGATATTCCGCAGGGGGCGTCGTTAAATAACATGATGCGGCAGTTAGGCGGGGCGTTCGGAATTTCGGCTATAAACACTTATTCAGCCCGCAGGATAGCGTCGCACCGTACAGCCCTGCTTGCCAATATTACAACCACAAATCCCCAGGCTGTTGAGCGGCTTAATTCATATACCGCATATTTTCAGCACAAAGGGATCGGCCTGGCAGATGCAAAGCTGAAAGGAATGCAGGTGATAGACCTTGCAGTTGTAAAACAATCAACCTTATTAAGTTACGTAGATTCCTACTATTTGATAGGGCTATTATTTGCTATTGCCCTGCCTTTACTGCTGTTTGTGGTTAAAGCGCCAAAGAGTACAGCGCCTAAAATGATATTGACGGATCATTGAAGGTTGGGGTAGTAATTAGAGGTTAGAGACCAGAGATTAGTTGGGGAGAAGTGATTAGAGATTAGAGGTTAGTTGGCGGCAGTGATCAGAAGCTGGAGATTAGAGATTAGGTAGAAAACAAAGAGTTAAGAAACAACAATAGAACAATCAAACAATTAAACAATGAATATTACAGGAAAAACAGTACTAATAACCGGTGGCGGTTCAGGTATAGGCTTTGAAATAGCCAAAAAATTAAGCGATAAAAGTAATAAGGTAATTATTACAGGCAGAAGCGAAGAACGTTTGCAAAAGGCGGCAGCGCAGCTAAACAATGTTAGCTATATCCCAACGGATGTGAACAGCGAAAGTGATGTTGATACGGTGGTTGAACGTATAAACAATGAATTTGGCGGCCTTGATATCCTTATTAACAATGCAGCCCAGGCTTACTATCATCGTCTGGGTATTGATGGCAATACTTATTCAAAGGCCGCTGATGAGATCCAAACTAATTACCTATCAATAATAAGACTTACAGAGAAGTTACTGCCGCTGTTGCGGGTTTCAAAAGAAGCTGCAATAGTAAATGTAAGCTCAATAGTGGCATTTGTACCAGGTATAAACCTGGCTACTTATGCAGCAAGTAAGGCCGCCCTGCATTCGTACACAAGGGCACTAAGGTATGCCCTAGCCCTAAATACCGGCATTAAAGTATTTGAGTTGATGCCGCCATTGGTAAATACAGAATTCTCCAGTGAGATAGGTGGCGAAAATGGCATCCCGCCGGAGGTAGTTGCCGAGGGACTAATTGACGGTTTTGAAAAAGACGAATATGAATTACATATCGGCAATACTGCTGATCTGTACAAATTATACCTTTCATCGCCCGAAGAAGCTTTAAAAACTTTGAACCAGGGAAGAGAATAATATAGAATCAGGAATTAAGAGCCAGGAATCAAGATAAAAAAAAGATAAATTCCCTTTAATAAGCTAAAAGGCGAGAGATAAAAGACGAAGTATATTTTTTCGTTAAAACCTTTCGCCTTTTAGCTTTTACCTTTCACCTTTTTACTTATTTTTAGCGCCTGAATGGAAGCTAAAAATAATAAGAAAACCATCTGGGCATGGTGCATGTTCGATTGGGCCAATCAATCATACAAT
>JAQBOS010000392.1 GCA_028287925.1 Mucilaginibacter sp.
ATGGGCCAACCTGGAGAAGTTGCTGCATTGGCTTTATACCTATGTTCTGACGAAGCCGGGTTTATAACAGGTACCGACTATCCGATTGATGGCGGCTTTATCACTTTGAACAATTAATATGAATTTCGGATTTCGGATGTTCGATTTCGGAATTGAAAAAGTTTAATGATTGTAGACTGCAGTGTAATAAAAAATCTCAAATAAAAATAAATCCGAAATAAATATACATCCGAAATAAAAAACATGAAACTAATACGATTTGGCGAAGCCGGAAAAGAAAAGACCGGAGTTATAATAAACGATAAAAAATACGATACTTCTGCCTTTGGGGAGGATTATGGCGAAGCGTTTTTTGAAAACGACGGACTAACCCGTTTGGGTTATTTTTTAGAGGATAGCCTGCTGCCAGAAATTACAGAGGATGTACGCCTGGGCAGTCCACTGGCAAGGCCTTCAAAAATTGTTTGCATAGGATTGAACTATGTAGATCACGCCAGGGAAACCAATGCTACACCACCAACCGAGCCGGTAATATTTATGAAATCAACTACGGCAATTACCGGCCCGTTTGATAATATCATCATCCCCAAAAACTCTGTTAAAACCGATTGGGAAGTTGAGCTGGCCATAGTGATAGGCAAAAAAGCAAGCTATGTAAGCGAGGCTGATGCCATGGATTACGTTGCCGGATACGTGCTGCACAATGATGTGTCTGAACGCGAGTTCCAGATAGAGCGAGGCGGTACATGGGATAAAGGGAAAGGCTGCGACACTTTTGCACCTATGGGGCCGTTCTTTGCAACAAAAGATGAAATAACCGATCCACACAAACTGCGCCTATGGCTAAAAGTAAACGGTAAAATCATGCAGGATGGCAATACATCAAATTTTATCTTTAATATACCCCAGCTAATATCGTACACCAGCCAGTTCATGACACTGTTGCCGGGTGATATAATTTCAACAGGTACCCCTGCCGGAGTTGGTCTGGGTATGAAACCGCCTGTTTACCTTAAAGCGGGGGATGTTATTGAACTGGGGATTGATGGGTTAGGAGAGGCTAAGCAAACCCTTGTTGCATACAGTTAACAGGGAGTCGCATTTAATCTAAATGGCAATTAGGTGGCACCTCTGGAGCCATTGATTATATTTATTTATGCTATAAACAAGTGACTCCGCTGGAGTCTTGGCTAGAACGCGCGATAGTTCCTGCGGAACTACCTGTTTATAGAATAAGATGATATTTTAACGGCTCCAGTGGAGCCTCCTGTTTTAAAAGCGATTTCCCTGATACATTTAATCTTAACCAATAACACTCCTGAAAGCAGCAATATATTTATCAATGTATTGCTGCTTTGTTTTTGTTTTGTACTGCATAATAAATCGGGGATGCTCCAAAGCCACTATCTTTTTAAAAAAGCCCATTTCATCATTTAACTTTTTTAGAAATTTTTCGTTTTTGCCAGTACCAAAGCAAAAACAGGTATCGGTATAGTTGCCCAGGTCTATTTGCTTTTTGATGTTCTCCACCATAAAATCATACACGGCTGCGGTTAGCTCTTTGCTGTCGTAATAGTTATAATTTATTTCCTTCCCATCTTTTGTTGTGGTAGTAAAACCCAGCGGGCACATGGAATTAATGTAAATATGCTTATAAAACTCCTCGGCTCCGCCAAAAGCGGCAATTACCTCGTAAACAAATACCGATGATGGTTCATGAGTTTCTTTACCTTCATAGTTTATATTACAAACAGCCTTTAATCGCTTCGAATCAGTAAACGGGATTCCGGTTACACCGCCGCCAAACCTGCCGGGGTTAATACCTACTATCAGGTGTCGCTTGTTGTTATCGTTATAATATTTGCCATAAAACTGCTCCATTAAACCATTGGCCTGTGGGTTTTCTTTAAAAGGGTTCATAATGTTGATCCCGTCGGGAAGCATTCCCTTAAAATCAAGTTGCTTATTAAATTGAATTACTTTTTCGGCGAAGGTCATGGTAGATTGATGAAGTGCTCACTGGGTAAAATTAATCGGATATATCCAATTTGTATCCAATCTTATCCAAAAAAAGTACTTTGCTATAAATTATTATTTATCCTCATAAATTGAATTGATTTGTTTCGAGAGTAAAAAACAACTATTTTTACTCTCGTAATTTTAACAAGGGCGTTTGTTACTCTCGTTTTTTATGGCTTATAATCAGGAAACACCTTTTAATGATCTTCCACTTTTGCCACCAGATGCAGAAGTAGAAACTATCGCCATACTTAAAAAAACGATTTCAGCAAGCAGGGCATTATCCGAACTGAAAGGAGCTATTACAAATTTGCCTAATCCAACTTTATTTATTGATACTATAAATCTGCAGGAAGCGCAAGCCAGTTCAGCTATTGAAAATATTATAACTACACAGGACGAGTTGTTCAAGGCATCCGTAGCTGATAAAGAAAGTGAAAACAATGCCACTAAGGAGGTGATACATTATAAAGATGCGCTTTGGTATGGAATTGAACAATTGGATAAGCGGCCGATTTTATCAACGAATCTGTTTATTTCAATTATGCAGATCATCAAAGAAAACCACTCAGGTATAAGAAACACGCCTGGTACAAAGCTTACAAATCCTGTTACCGGGAAAGTAGTTTACACACCTCCTGAGGGAGAAGGTTTGATCAGGGATAAACTTAAGAACCTGGAGGATTTTATACATGCAGAAGATAAAATAGATCCGCTTATTAAGCTGGCAATTATCCACTATCAATTTGAAGCCATCCATCCTTTTATTGATGGAAACGGGAGAACAGGCAGAATTATTTTATTGCTTTACTTAAAGCTAACAGGTTTAATGGATTATCCTGCCTTGTATATGAGTAATTATATAATAGATCATAAAAATGATTACTATTTAAAACTCCGTATGGTAACTGAAAAAGGGCATTGGGAAAGTTGGATCTTATATATGCTTGATATGGTTGAGCAAATGGCTATAAAGGGGAGAAAGCAAATTGCACGAATAGAGGAAAAAATGCAGGAAATGGCAGTGACTATGCAACGCAAATTGCCAAAAATATACTCAAAAGACTTGATGGAATTACTGTTTAAATTACCTTATACCAAGCGTACGTTTTTAGTGCAAGCAGGGATTGGAAATTTAAAAACGGTTGGTAATTATTTAAACAGCTTAGAAGCCGCGGGCTTTTTAACAAGCGAAACCGTGGGGAAAGAAAAATTATATCTTAATAGCGAATTAATGAAGATTTTAAAACCGTAAACTTACGAGAGTAAAAAACATCATTTTTTACTCTCGTAAGTTTAACAAGGGCGTTTGTTACCCTCGACTTACCCCAATAAAAAAGCCCCGGCAGATAAACATCTGCGCAGGGCTCTCACATTAAATCGTATTAATATTATTGTTGGATTGCTTTTCCGTCAAACGTTGCTGATTTCAGGATCTTTTCGGCAACTGCTACCGCTGCTGGTGATAGTGGCGCATAGTTCAAATCATTGCAATATTTCTGGCCATCATGAATGTTCCACCAAAGCAGTTTTACCACCTTTTCAGCGCGGTCTTTAGTGCGGCCGCTGTAGTTTTGCTCTTTGTAGATCATAGCCCAGGTAAACCCGCTGATGGGGTAACCGTCTTTAGCATCGGTATTGCTTAGTGAAACTTTTGCATCATCAGGAATAGTAATATTACCTGCTGCGCTGGTTGAAGCAACCGTTGGCGTAATATAATTACCGCTTTTGTTTTTCAGATCGGCAAAGGTCATTTTATTTTGGATAGCGTATGAAAGCTCGATGTAGCCTATTGCGCCCGGCGTTTGTTTTATTAAACCGGCAACACCTTCGTTACCTTTACCGCCTAAACCAACAGGCCAGTTAATAGCTGATCCTTTGCCGGGTTTCGTGTTCCAGTCGGCACTTACTTTTGATAAATAAGTAGTGAAAATATTGGTTGTTCCGCTGCCATCGCTTCTGTGGGCAATGAAAATTCCGGTTGATGGTAATTTAACGCCTGGGTTTATTTTTGCAATTGCTGCATCGTCCCATTTGGTTATCTTTCCTAAAAATACATTAGCTAATACTTCAGGATCTAATTTCAAAGCGCCTTTTAATTCGGGCAGGTTATAGCTGATAACAACAGCGCCTGAACACATCGGGATATGTAATACATCGGCACCCATTTTCTTAGCCTGATCGTCATTCAACGGTGCATCTGAATCGCCAAAGTCAATAGTTTTATTGGTAAGCTGTAAAATACCGCCGCCCGAACCGATAGACTGGTAATTTACTTTTATCCCGGCTACTTTATCATATTCAGCAAACAGTTTTGAAAAAAGAGGATAAACAAAGGTGCTTCCTGCGCCCAGTAATGTATTTGCATCAGTTGTTGAAGCGGTAGCTTCAGCAGGTTTTGCTGAGCTGTCGCTTCCTGATTTTGTATTATTGCCACCACAGCTAAATAAAGCCGATGTTGCCACCATTACTCCTAATAAGGCAAACTGGTTAATCTTCATCATTTTTAATTTCATAATAATAATTTAATATTGATTACAAAGAGAAGGTTTAACCTTATCTGTAATGTTACTTTAATGTTAAGTAATTGTAAAGTGGTTTTTTGTAGAATAGGGTGTGTGCTTTTTTACGCAGAATTGTATCTCAATTCAGCTCAAAAGCACTTCGGACAGTCAAATATTTAAATGCTAAAAATGCTTTTAAACTGATAAAACCTTATCAATTTGATAGCCTTAAACCCCTATAGAAATAAATAATAGCCACTAAATTATGCTTTTTTAATAATTTGGAAGTAATATTAAAGCGCTATGAAAATATTTGGCATTGATTTAGCTTTGTTATTACAATTAGCATTTCACCTAAAAATTAAGGCAGGGATAAATTCCTGAGCTTAGACAATTTAAAGGTGCATTTGCTGTTTTATTTACTTAGTATAAATTATATGCTTATCGAACTACTTGAAATTGGCGCTTTACTTACAGTGCTTATTTTGCCTTTGTTTTTTCCGTATAAAAAGAAGGTTAAAGCTATCAAAATACCAAAAAATTACAACGACACATCCGAAGCCAATTACGCTATTAATGAGCATGGCTTTTTAGAAGAAGTTCAGCACGACAGATTAAAAAGTCATGCTAATTAGGTATTAATAACGCCTCTGCCAAATGCTGGTCAGAGGCGTTTTGTTTTTATATCCTATACTATCTATATAGAGTATGTAACTCCCATTGATGATGATGCAGGGAGGTTTTATTACAGAAAATTTCTTAAAAAAGATGTCATGTTCAGCTTTTAGTAAAAAACTGAACATGTTAAAGGATCTGTCCATTTCTGATAAATTTCCTGCTTAAAATTAAATTTCTTAATCTTGAAATAAATCTAATATCCCTATGAAAATACGCACCTATGCCGGTTATAATGAAATGTGCCGCGCCGCAGCTGAGATGATTGTAAACCAGGTAAAGCTTAAGCCCGATTCATTATTCTGTCTAACATCTGGCGACACACCTGCCGGCATCTATAAGCTGCTGGTGCAATATGCAAAAGAGGGCAGGGTTGATTTTAGCGAATGCTATTTTGTTGGATTGGATGAATGGGTAGGGATGGATAAAAACGATGCAGGCAGCTGCACCAATTTCTTGTATAAAACTTTTTTTACCCCTGCAAAAATAAAAGCCGCTAAAACGATGATTTTCGATGCCAAAGCGGCCGACCTGAATGCGTCATGCGCGGCAATGGATAATTTTATAAAAGAAAAAGGCCCGCTTGCAATTATGCTGGTTGGTGTGGGAATGAATGGCCACATCGGCCTTAACGAACCCGGCGTTGATTTTAACTCATACGCCCACCATTCCCCGCTCGACCCATTAACGGTTAGCATCGGGCAAAAGTATTTCGCTCAAAAAACACAACTAACCGAAGGTATAACCCTTGGCCTCAAACATTTGCAGGAAGCTAAAATACCTATGCTGCTGGCATCGGGCACTAAAAAAGCTGATATAATAGCTAAGGCCTTACAAAGTAAAGTAACAAATACAGTACCGGCCTCCATTTTTCAAACCCTTCCATCAGCATATGTAATGCTGGATGAAGACGCGGCATCGGAGCTTGTTTATTAGTTTTGAACCATGATTCTCTTGATTTAACGATTGAGGGATTCTTTTACTAAGTAATCAGCCGGGTTAATTAATTCAAGGGAATCCCAAAAATCCGTTAATCCCGGTTCAATCAATCATAAAAGTGTAAACAATTTGTTTTGCAAACAACAATTATAACCTAAACGTGTTTCAATTATAAAAAAGCCGAAACATTAAAAACATCACACAAAATGAAAACAGAAGAACTGATCAATACAGCCAATGCCCTTATGGCTGGCGACAAAGGTTTGCTGGCTATGGACGAAAGCACAGGCACCTGCAATAAACGTTTTGAAGAAGTAGGAATTCCTCAAACTGTTGATTATCGTCGTGCCTATCGCGAGCTTATAGTAACAACCCCTGATCTGGGCACTTGTTTAAGCGGTGCTATTTTGTATGACGAAACCATTTATCAATCCACAAAAAAAGGAGATCTGTTTATTGATGTTTTAAAAAAGGCTGGTATTATTCCTGGTATTAAGGTTGACGAGGGCACGGTTGATATGGCAGGTTTCCCGGGAGAGAAAATTACCGAGGGATTGGATGGCCTTAGGCAGCGCCTTGAAAAATACTACGACCTGGGCGCTCGCTTTGCCAAGTGGCGCGCCGTAATAACTATTAATGAAGACACCCCCACAAAAGGAAGTATTGAAGCCAATATGCATGAGCTTGCACGCTACGCCGCCCTTTGCCAGGAAAACGGTATTGTACCCATTGTTGAACCCGAGGTATTAATGGATGGCGGCCATAGCATAAAAAAATGCCAGAAGGTTACCGAAAAAGTATTGAAAACGCTTTTTAAACAATTGGAAAAACAGCGGGTTGATCTGCGTGGCATCATCCTGAAACCAAACATGGTATTGCCCGGCTTAAAAAGCCCAAAGCAAGCAAGCATTGATAAAGTAGCAAAAGCAACAGTAGATACGTTGTTAAAATGTGTGCCACCAGCAGTGCCTGGAATTGCCTTTTTATCTGGCGGACAACCGCCTGAGCTGGCAACCGCACATTTAAACGCCATGCATGTAAAATATAAGGGCAAGCTTCCATGGGCGCTAACTTTCTCATTTGCCCGGGCTATTCAACAGCCTGCCATGGAAACATGGAAAGGGTTGGATAAAAATGTAAAGGCGGCTCAAAAATTACTTTATGAAAGGGCCAGTTTGGATAATGCGGCACGCAGAGGTGAATATACACCTGATATGGAACAGGCAGATAAGCCATTGATGCTTACCATAAAGTAAACAACAACTAAAATATGGAGCAGGAACAACTTTATCCCCTGAAATTTGAACCTATCTACCAATACCGCATTTGGGGTGGGCGGCGGCTTAATAGTTTACTGGAAAAGCCGCTCCCAAAAAATGAGCCTATCGGCGAAGCCTGGATCCTGAGCGATAGGGATGATCATCCAAGCAAAGTGACCAATGGCAGGCTAAAAGGCAAAACCATAAGCCAGCTATTTGAACAGGCACCCAAAAAACTAATGGGAAGCCTTGCGGGTAAATTTGACAGGTTCCCTTTATTGCTGAAGTTTTTAGATTGCCAGCAAGTGCTGTCTGTACAAGTACATCCATCTGATAAACTGAAAAAATATATCCCCAAAGGCGAAAATGGAAAAACCGAAGCATGGGTAGTATTGGAAACCGGCAAGGATGCAACTATTTACGCGGGCTTAAAGACAGGCACTACCAAACAAAAAATAAAAACCGACCTGGATAAACATCGGGTTGCTGACGACCTGGTCAGCTTTAAACCAAAAGTTGGCGACAGTGTGCTGATAGAAGCCGGAACAGTGCATACCCTTGGTGATGTAGTGGTTTTTGAAGTACAGCAAAACAGCGACGTTACCTATCGCCTGTATGATTGGGATCGTATTGATGAAAAAACCGGAAAGCCCCGCGACTTACAGGTAGAGGAAGCCCTTGCCTGTATCGATTTTGATAAAACTAATATCGGGCCGGGTATAACTATAGTAAAATCTAACGAGCCAGTACTGCGCGAAACAGTTATCGAAAACGAACATTTTAACCTGTGCAGGATAACCGGCGAATACCCGTTTATGGTAGGTAAAGAAGCAACGCCCCGGGTATTGGTATGCATTGAAGGCGAGGGGGAAGTTGAATACAGCAATGAATTTTATCACTTAACCAAAGGCGAAGTAATGTTGTTACCAGCCAGCGCCGGAGCTTGCCCATTTGTGCCAAAAGGAGAGGTGGTTTTACTGGAGATATGCTTGCCGGAAGCGGGTGTTGGTCATTAGTCAATGGTCATTAGGCATTAGTGAAATTTCAATCAGTAGTTCCATTGTAAAAAATCAGGGATAATCTACCCGGTTGCAAACAATCATTCACCTTTTATCTTCCTAATTTTATATTTATTTGATCAATGCGATAAGCACCAATGACAAATAACTAATGCCCAATGACCAAAAGAAATGAAAAAACTAATTGTTTTTGACCTCGACGGTACGCTTGCCGAAAGCAAAGCCGCCATTGATAAGGATATGGCTGAACGTCTTGCCGCACTGCTAACAGTTGCAAAGGTGGCCATAATATCCGGTGGCGATTGGCCCCAGTTTCAGAAACAGGTGCTGGCTCATTTACCCAAAGGGAAAAAGCTGCAAAATTTATCTATACTGCCAACCTGCGGTACTAAGTTTTATCAGTATAAATCGGGCTGGAAACTGCTGTACGCTGAAAACTTTACCGATGCGCAAAAAAAGAAAATTATTGCCTCTTTAAATGAAGCGGTTGGTGCTTCGGGCTATAAAGCAACAAAAACCTGGGGAGAAACAATTGAAGACAGGGGCAGCCAGGTAACGTATTCGGCATTAGGGCAGGCTGCGCCGCTTGATGAAAAGAAAAAGTATGATCCTGATTTTAAAAAGCGGGATAAAATAAAGAAACACCTGGATAAGCTGATCCCGGAGTTTGCTGTGAATCTTGGCGGCGCAACCTCGGTGGACGTTACCAAAAAAGGGATCGACAAAAAATATGGTATTCATAAGCTGCGCGATGTATTAAATATCGAAATAAAAGATATGATCTTTATTGGCGATGCTATATTTCCGGGTGGTAATGATTATCCGGCTAAGCAGGCGGGGTCGTTTTCAATTCGCGTTAGCGACCCAAACGAAACAAAACGTGTGGTTGAAGGTATTATAGGCTGCCTGGATGACGGGCACTTTAAAAAGGGATTTTAACATCCTGCAAAACTTATGGTAGAAGTAAAAAAAGAGGGTGTTATACTGAATAAGACGGCGTTGGATTTTGAGAATGAAAGTGTGCTGAATCCGGCAGTGATAAAAGAAGGAGATACGATATATCTTTTTTACAGGGCAGTGCACATCAAAAATCAATCAAGCATTGGTTATTGCCGGATGGATGGCCCTTTGAATGTGATAGAACGGATGGATGCTCCATTTTTATCGCCAAAATTTGATTACGAAAAGCATGGGATGGAGGACCCCCGGATAGTAAAAATAGATGATACCTATTATCTTACTTATATTGCTTTCGACGGGGATAATGCATTGGGTGCATTGGCTACCTCAACAAATTTACAGCATTTTGAAAGGCAGGGAATAATTGTTCCCCAAATAAGTTATAGCGATTTTGACAGGCTTACCAAACATAAGCCCGTATTAAACGAAAAGTACCTGCGCTATAATCGTGGTGCAAATATTTTGGCGGATAAGGATCTTGTTCTCTTTCCGCGCAGGATAAATGGAAAGCTAACTTTTTTGCACCGCATTAAGCCCGATATCCAAATAGTATCTGTTAAAAGCTTAACAGAGCTTAACAACGTTTTTTGGGAGGATTACTTTCTTCATTTCGATCAGCATATAATGTTAGCTCCCAAATACGCGCACGAGGTAAGTTATATTGGTGCTGGTTGCCCGCCTATAGAAACGGAACAGGGCTGGCTGCTGATCTATCATGGTGTTAAAGATATGATTAAAGGGTATGAGTATTCCTGCTGCGCAGCATTGCTTGACCTGGACGATCCGAAGAAAGAGATCGCCCGCCTTTCATACCCATTGTTCAAACCTGAACTGGACTATGAGCTGGCGGGCGATGTGGATGATGTGTGTTTCCCTACCGGCACTGCTTTGTTTGGCGATAAGCTGTATATTTATTATGGCGCTGCCGATGAGTTAATAGCCTGCGCCAGTGTAAGCTTATCGGCTTTAGTAAATGAGCTGGTTAGTATAGGTGAGGCTAAATAAATAGGTACAAAGCTGATTGTTTACATTTTTTTTACTGCTAACTGCCTACCCTACTATCCATTGCCCACTGCAAACTGCGCACTGCCCACTTACTACACCAGCACGGCCCCGCCATCAATAGTAATATTTTGCCCGGTACCGAACTGCTGTTTCATCAGGTACAGGAAGGCCAGCGCAATATCCTCAGCCTCACCAACACGTCTTAATAATAAGGCATCAGCTTGTGATTTATACAAACCTTCACGGTCCGCATCACTCAGAGCGCCCCACAAATTAGTTTTAATAACACCCGGCACAACGCTATTTACACGGATAGGCGCCAGCTCAACTGCCATGGCTCTTACAAAACCTTCCATAGCCCCGCAAATGCTCGATGCAATTGACCAGCCCGACCCCGGCCTTGCACTGGCGGTACCGCTGATTAATGAAATTGCCCCGCCTGCATTAATATGGGGTGCGCCATACTTAACTGCTGCAAAAGCACCCCAGTAACGCACGTTGAAAAAAGTATGGGCCTCATCAATATTTGTTTTGCCAATCAAATTTAAAGTTAAGTTTTCGCCTGCGGTATAAACCAAATGATCAAAGCTGCCAGCCTGCTCAAAAAATGCTTTTATCTTTTCTTCTTTGCTCAGGTCAACGGCAAAACCTGTGCTGCCTTGGGGCAATTCCTTTAAAGCATTGTCAATCCGTTGCTGATTGCCCGATACAATTACCACGCTGGCGCCTTCGGCGCTGGCAGCCCTGGCAGTAGCCAGGCCCAGGCCTGAGCTGCCACCCAATATTATCACCCTTTTTCCTTGTAATGTTTGATTGAATTTTATTAAAGTTTCCATTGTCTTATTTATTTTGATAAGACAAAGTTGCTGTGTTTAAGACGGAGTACACTTACCAAATGGTAAATTCGTCAAACTACCACAATTGCTTCGATCCGTGTAACTAACCGTCGGGGAGCTTATTTATTAAATGATGGGATATACAATTCCTTTATCAAATTAATATGATGCAGCTCATGCCCGGCTATGTGATAGGCAAGCGCCCTTACACTTGCGTTATTAAAGGTGCCCGTGCCTTTTCCAATCCGCATAAAAGCATCTTCGGGCAAGCCGTTAAACAAGGCAATGGTTGATTTGCGTACGGCTTCATACTCATCAAAAATATTATCCAGGTCGCGCTCATCTGCTTTTGAATATTGGGTATATGCATCCTGGTCAAAGCCAATCAGGTTCATTTGCTCATTACGGGCAAAGCGAAGTGCACGATAAGCGAATATGCGCTCATCATCAATAATATGTACCAGGGTTTCCTTAATACTCCATTTACCTTCGGCATAACGATGATACAGCATCTTTTCAGGCAGACTGTACGCCAGTTCTTTTGCAGCAATAAAGTTATCCCATAAATGGTTTAAAACCATGCCATCATCCGGAATCAGTTTCATATACATTATGGTATAGGGTGGGTATTCGCCCTCAAGTGGTTTGGGAATTATTCGCATGTTACTGATCTTTTTTGCTGATACAAATGTAGCACTGCCAACTGCCAACTCAAAACTGCCAACTACTTTCCTGTATGCTGCTTCCCCCATTTTATCACTTCATCAACAAGGGGTGTAAGACTGTGGCTGTGCGGGGTCAGCTTATATTCTATTGATACAGGATAGGTATCATGCACTATACGTGCTATCAGCTTATTCCCTTCCAAATCCTTCAATTCTTTTGATAATACCCGGGTGGTGATATTTGGAATATTACGCTGCAGATCCCTAAACCGGGAAATGCCTGAATACATGGACAATAAAATTGGCAGTTTCCATTTGCCATTAATTACGGATAAAGTGTTTTGAATATAACTGATCTTGTCTGCAATTTTGCTAATGTCCTGCTTCATTTTAATGTGTTTTGATATTTGGTATTAAATGTATATCAAATAAATATCTATTCCAATTAACAATTCATTTTTATTTATCATTATTAATTCCATAAATTTATAGGTACAAAACCTTAACACATTACAATATGGACAATACAGCCTTGCCGGCTCAACCTGACGCTCTTTCTTTGCAGGTAATCTGCATAAAACCTTTTGAAAATATTGCGCTTGCTTTTTCGGGCGGCGGTTTCCGTGCAGCTTCGTTTGCACTGGGGGTGCTGTCGTATTTAAATAATGCAAAGATTGATAGTGCTGATGATCCGCTTAGCGGCGCCTCATTATTACAGCAGGTAACTTATATGTCGTCAGCATCCGGTGGCACTATCGCTACAGCACTGTATGCGCTGTATGATGCCGAGGGTAAAACATTCGGACAGTTTTATGTTAAATTGTATGAAACCCTGCTTGGTGAGCAGATCCTGAAAAACGCGCTCGAAATACTATCAGATAAACGCAGGTGGAGGAACCGGCCGGACAAGAGCCGCAATGTTATTAATGCCTTCGCTATGGCTTATGACGAATACATTTTTGAGGGGAATCCGCTAAAAGCACTCGGCAAAAGCAGCCCAAACAAGCACCTGCAGGAAGTTTGTTTTAATACTACTGAATTTTATACCGGCCAGTCGTTCAGGCAGGAACGGAAACTGGCGTATGATGCCATGCCCGATAAGTACTTCAGGTTCGGGAACGAGGCGATATTCCTGGAACCTTCTGTTGCGGATGAGCTGAAGCTAAGCGACCTGCTGGCAGCATCGTCCTGTTTCCCGGCAGGGTTTGAGCCCATTATTTTCCCAAATGATTTTACACACCATGGGCTAACCGAACAGGCCCTAAAAAAAGCCCTGACCATGCGGCCGCAAACCGGCGATAAGCAGGAAACCAAATTTATTGACCAAAAACGGGTTGGCTTTATGGATGGCGGCATAACTGATAACCAGGGATTGCAAAGCATGATGTATGCCGACAAAAGAAGGATAAAGTGCGAAACTAACTTTAAGCCATTTAACCTGATGCTGGTTAATGATGTTGGCAGCCATTATATAAAACCTTACGTTATGCCTGCCGCGCCAAATAAGGGAGGGTTAAGCCTGAGCGGATTAAATTTAATTGTTATAGCCTGCTTTATAGCTGCTATTGCGATGACGGTAGCAGGTGTTTGGATCCATTGCACCCCTTTAACTATTATAGGAAGTGTGCTTGTTCCTCTGCCTTTACTTTTTATGATAGGTGTTCTGTGGATCCGGAAAAAGATCTTTAACGTTACCGAATCGGGCACCCCTTCGGGTTTATTGAAAAGCTTTACCGAGCGGATTGTTTTATTGCTGTTAAAATATTTAACAAAAACCCCGCTCCCGGTACTTAAACAAATGCTGCTTGCCCGGGTCGATTCTGTGTTATTGATGAATTTGAGCGTTTTTTTAAAGCGGATCAGGCAGCTGCTTTATAACGCCTTTTACAACTCACCTGAATGGAAGAACCGTGGTAAAGGCAACCACATTTACGATCTTTCATTTTCAAACGATATAAACCGGAACCGCAATCCTGAGCCCGGACCTTATCCGCCCAGCCGCGATATGCAGATAGTGGCCCAGGTGGCCTTTAACATGGGCACAACTTTATGGTTTGACAAAACCGACAGCCTGCAGCAACATGACCAAGCTTGTATTATTGCCTGTGGGCAATTTACCACCTGCTATAACCTGCTTGAGTATATTGCGAAGCTTTTGAAAAATCCGGCCGCGTATGACGCCGCTTATCAAAACAGGCTACTAAAGTTACAAGAGCAATTAATAATTGATTACACTCATTTTAAAGCCGATCCGTTTTTTCTGTATAACGATTCTGGCAAGGAGTATAAAATTGAAAATTTTAAACCATTAAGTATAAAGGATATTCCGTTCCCAACTAATTGGGAGTAGGGGGCGGGGAAAAAAGAGGTGTCATTCTGAGGCACTCGAAGGATGAGCGCAGTGGCCTAACCGCTTGCTAAGCATGGAGGACAAGGCCTTTGCCCGCACCCTTCGAGTGCCTGCCAATGACAAGTATACTAATTGATTGATATATAACTATTTATAAATGTCATTTTCAATGTGATTGTTTGCTCGCAAAAATAGATTACTCAGGGTGACACCCCCTGCTTGGTCAACAAAAACTTACTCTTCTCCCAAAAGCCTAAACACCATTCCATCCATACCCTCATTGATCCTTAGCTGGCAGGCAAGGCGGCTGTCATGTGCCGCATCGGGCAGGGTATCCAGCAGGTCAAGTTCCTGGTCTGACGGGTGGAAGTATTTTTCGGGGCCTTCAACCACTTGTACATGGCAGGTAGCGCAAAGGGCCATGCCACCACAGGTGGCCAGTATGTGATGATCGGTGGCCTTTAAAACCTCCATCAAACTCAGGCTTATATCTTCGGGTATTTCAACAGGCCGGCGACTGCCATCCCTGTCCTCAATAGTTAAATTGATCATTTTTTTAAGCTGAAAGCAGAAAGCAAAAAGCACAAAGCTTAAAGCTATCTGCATGTTTAATATTTCTTGTTTGTTCTAACTTCCTGGCTTTATGCTTTCGCCTTTAAGCTTTCAGCCTAAAACGTTTGTTCTAACTTCCTGGCTTTATGCTTTCGCCTTTAAGCTTTCAGCTTAAAAAGCGCTTACCCCGTACACCGTAGTATACTTAAAGCTTAATTTCTGATCGGGATAAACCTGTTTAAAAGCGCTTTGAGCCATCAGCGCAGCTTCATGGAAACCGCAAAGGATCAGCTTTAGCTTACCGGGATAAATGTTGATATCGCCTATGGCATAAACTCCTTTTACATTGGTACTATAGTCAAGCGTGTCAACCATAATGGCTGATTTGTCTACATTTAGTCCCCATTCGGCAATCGGACCAAGCTTTGGGGTAAGGCCAAACAGCGGGATCAAATTGTCAGCTGCAATAACAGAGGTTTGATTTTCCCTGTCTACAATCTCCACTTCCTGCAAATGCCCGTTTCCGTTTATAGATTTTATGTGTGCTTGGAGTACCAGGTTGATCCGGCCTTCTTTAGCCAGCTCAAAAACCTTTTCGGCGCTGTCAGGCGCACCACGGAAGGTATCACCGCGATGGATCAGGGTTACTTCTTCGGCAATATCAGCCAGGAAAATGGTCCAGTCAAGGGCTGAATCTCCACCACCTGCCAATACCACCTTGCGTCCGCGGAAAGCTTCCGGATTTTTTATCATGTAGGCTACACCTTTACCTTCAAATTCTTCAAGGTGATCAATAGCTGGTTTACGTGGTTCAAAGCAACCAAGGCCACCTGCAATAACCACTACTTTGCTGTGCACTTCAGTGCCATCGCTTGTGGTGGTGATGAATGAACCGTCTTCCAGTTGCTGTAATTCATTAACGCGTTCTCCAAGGGAGAAGGTGGGTTTAAAAGGCTCAATTTGTTCCATTAAGCCATCAACCAGCTGCTGGGCATTAACAGTAGGGAAGCCGGGAATATCATATATCGGTTTTTGCGGATAGATCTCGGAAAGCTGACCACCAACCTGTGGTAAAACATCGATTAAATGGCAGCGCATTTTTAAAAGGCCCGCTTCAAAAACGGCAAATAAACCAACAGGGCCAGCGCCTATAATGCAAATATCAGTAGTTATTAGTTCCATAAAAGTACCATTGAAATAATAACTAAAGGTCGTGGTTATTATAACTTAACACCAATGATAAATAGTAATTACTGATTACTTTAAGTTATAGCTGGCAAGACAGAATCTTTTAAAAAGCTCTATCAGTTTTGAATTTTTACCATGCAGCTGGATGAACTGAAACGTACGGAAGATCTCAAGCCCTTTAATTTCGATGATGCTCAGCTCGTTGTATTTTAATTCGCTTATAACCGACCGGATGGACAGGAAGGTAGCAGTTTCTGAATATAACAGGTATTGTTTTATAGCGATGCTGCTCTCCAGCTGAATTTCAATGTGCAGGTCTTTCGGGTTAACCCCGGTGCTGCTCAGCGCATTAAAAATAACATCTAACGTTCCTGAGCCGGCTTCGCGTAAGATCAGCGGGATATTTAATAACTGTTTGGGCGAGATCTCGGCCTTTTTTGATAGCTGGTTATTGGCACGGGTTACCAAAACTATCTCGTCCTTTGCAAACGGCGTGTAAGCTATCTGCGGATAATGGGCGGCGCCTTCAACTATGGCAATATCAATCTTTTCGGCTAATACCAATTGGGTTATAACATCGGTATTACCCTGTATAAAGGTGAAGTTTACGGCAGGGTAAGTTTTCTTAAACAGCGCCAGGATCTTGGGTAAAATGGTTTGTGCAACAGTAGTGCTGGCGCCAATATGAACAGTACCGGCTTCCATATTATTCAGCTGGGCCAGCTCAGTTTCAAGCTCGGTATAGGTTTGAAAGATCTTTTCGGCATATTGCAGCATTATCTTCCCGGCGGTAGTTAAAACAATGCTGCCACCGTTGCGACGAAATAATTGAACATTTAATTGATGTTCAAGTTCCTTAATATGTTTGGTAACGGCAGGCTGGGTAATAAACAGTTCAGCCGCGGCTTTGGTAAAGCTTAGCCTTTGTGCAACTGTATAAAATACCTTTAGCCTAAAATCGAAGATCATTGAAGCGAAGATAGGTAAAAGCTTAAAGCCGAAAGCTAAAAGTTTTTGTCTTTAAGCTTCTTGCTTTTAGCTTTTCTTTGCCGTTGCCACAATCACAATCCCGCCAATTATCAGTAACCCACCCAGGTATGGTGGCCAGTTAACCGTTTTTTGCTTATCAACAGAAATTTGAAGCGGACCGGCATTAACAACTTTTTCTTTTTTTGTATAAGTAAAGCTTGTCCATATCAACATAGCGGCCCCTGCAATAATCAGCACAATTCCAATAGTTCTGTTCATAGTTTGGATGTTTATAAACACAATAAAAGTTACAGGGAATTGTTTGGAGTGGGATTACATTAAATAGCTGTTTGAACGGCAGGATATAAATAATGACCAATGACGATTGACCAATGGCTAACTTATTTACCCAGCAAATTTTTAGGTACTATCCTCAATACCGAGATCACGATCCTGAAGCCATCGGGATCTACGAAAGTTATCCCGTTGTTTTTCCAATAAGGATTTTTAGGATATACCGGCCTTACCCGGTTGGCAATAAACTTTTGTTTGATGATGTTGAACTCTTCAACAGATTCAGCATAAAATACCAGCAGATCGTCGTTATCAGGGTAGTGAGCAGGGGTTATGCCCGATGTGGTAAACTCCAGGTGCCAGTCGGCGCCTGGGATCCCTAAAAATACGCCGCTATAGCTATGATGGTCCTTAAATTCGCCTAAAACTTTTAACCCTAAAACCCTGCCGTAAAAATCAATAATACGGTTTAAATCTTTGGTATGCCTGGCAGTTCTGAACTTCATAGATATTAATTATCAAAGCTAAACATATCTTATTAGAGAAAAGAATCAGGTTAAAAGAATCAGGATTTCAAAGGGAAAGAATCAAGATGTCAAGGAGAAAGAATCAAGATGTCAGGAGTCAGGAATCGAGACTAAAAGGATTCTATGTATAGTATTTTTTATAGTAACAAAAATTTTTAACTCTTACATTCTTGACTCCTGATATCTTGATTCCTGACTCTTCCTAGTCCGTGTAAATCAATTTTTCTTAGCTTTCAGCTTTTGTCTTTTCGCTTTCAGCTATTTCCCATCCACATACTTTTTTGCAATGCCGGGGTACACGTTCATGTATTCATTTGCTTTTCCATCCCTGTCAAAAATACCTTCCCAGGTACTTAGGGGTTCCCATATAAAACTCCCCAATGCTTTATTGCCGGGCGCGGTAAAGGCAATATCATTAACTACCTGTTTAAGTTGCGAGTACTCGGCTACCATTACCTGTTTGTTGTAGCGTTTGGCAAGGCCGGTCATGTTGTTTTTCAGATCTGCAGGGGTGCCATGCCATTTAGGATAATAAGACAAGCCAATTACATCAAAAGGTACATTGCGCTTAGCCATATTATCCAGGAAAAATTGTGATTCTGCGCTTTGTCCACCCAAAGCAATATGAAGCATGATAATGGTTTTTGGACTAACTGCTTTCACTGCTTTAATGCCCTGGTATAGCAATTGCGAAAGACTGTCCAGATTATTAATAGCACCGTCTGGCCATACTATACCGTGGTTAATTTCATTGCCAACCTGTACCATATCGGGCGTTGTGCCCTGGTCTTTTAATTGCTGCATTACATTGGCCGTATAATTGTATAACGACTTTTTAAGGGCGATAAAGTCCTGATCTGCCCATGCGGCAGGCTTGTTTTGTTGCTGCGGATCGGCCCAGTAATCGCTGTAATGAAAATCGAGCAAAAATTTCATGCCTGCAGCTTTTATGCGTTTGGCCATTTGTTTGGTGTGCTCCAAATCGCAAAAGCCTTTATTAGGCGAATATCCTTTAGGATTGGCAGGCTCATTAAAGATCCGCAGGCGGATGTAGTTAAATCCATGGTCCTTCATTATCTGTATGGCATCGCCAGGTTTGCCGTTATCAGAAAATTTTATCCCCCGGCTTTCCAGCTCGGGTAAAAAGGAAATATCAGCACCCAATATTTTGCCGTTTACGGTTTTGGCAACATACTTATCAGTTGTAACTGCATGCGCTATCCCCGGTTGTACCGTATGGATCTCAGTCGAGCCCGTGTATAAGCTATCAGCCTTAGCCTCAAACTTAACCCTTCCCCTGGTGCGGCCTGTGCGTAATATAACCCGGCAACTGCCTGTAATATTAGCCATCCAGGTACTGTCGTTAGGTTTCATAGCATTAAATGCGGAGGCGTTATTCGCAGAAACATTGTTAATAGAAACAATTTTAGCATCTCCGCTTACAATTAATGTAACGGGTAACCGGGCATCCTTTATACTATCGCCTTTGCTGTCAATAATTTTAACTGTTATTAATGTTTCATCCCTACCATCAGCTATCATGGTTGTTTTATAAGGTGTTACCTGTAATTCGGCCGGTACGCCCGCAGGTTTGGGTTTTCTTCGCCCCTGGGCGTTAACGGCACTCACAACAAATATCAACAGCATGCCCGGAAGCAAACAAGCGGTGAACCGATAAAATATAGTTTTGGCAGATTTTAACATAACGGCATAATTGGTATGTTAAAGGTAAAATATAAGTTGTACAGGTGACAATTATATTCGGGATAAACAGGAGTGTAGCTGATTTTTTACAGTTTAAACAATCATCATGAAAATTCTTAAAATCCTTTAATCGTGTTATTATTTAAACTTTTTAAAATGATAGGTATAGGTTAATAGCAAGTACCGTTTTAATACCTGGCTTTGAATGTCATTAATAGTATTGGCAACTACATAATGGCGCGAGCTTACATTTTGATTTAAAATATCATAGCACAACAGGCCTATTTCGCCCTTACCATCCTTCTGGATTCTGCGGGTAACCGAAAAATTCAGCAAGTTAGCGCTGCGTTGAAAGCCAGGCTCCACAATGGGGTTGTATTTGTATGTGTAATCGGCCCTCCATCTAAAATTTTGTGGCAGGCTTAGGTCAACCCTCATGCCTGCGCTTTGGGTGGCATAATTTGTTTTTGGGTAATTAACAAGCTGGTATTGAGTGGTGGCGTAATCAATTCTGTAGTTGGGCTCAAATGAAATAACATCGTTCCACTCGGCAGCAAAAATCGGTTCAAAATAAATGGTTTGTGTGTTTTGATACCCGTTTTGGCCGTTTACAATAAAAAAGTTATGCCCGGCGCTTGCGCTGGCATTGGCTATTGCTGTAAAATCCCACTTACCCTGTTTTTTAAAATGCTTACTAATGCTGCCGCTTAAATAAGCGGTAAAGCGGCCGTTACGATTTATCGGGGTAGTAACGTTAGCGCCCTCCGCAGTTATTGTTTGCTCGTTCACTATGGTGTTTTTTTCGATAATGACGCGCGAGCTTGCGTTTAAGTTTAAACCTGCCGCGCGGTTGTATTTTCGGTAACTAAAATTGATGTTGTGAAAATAAGTCGGTTTTAGCAAAGGGTTACCTGTAAAGGTATAAAGCGGACTATAAACAATAGTAATAGGTTGCAAATTATTAATAGAAGGCTGTTGAACAGTTTCGCCATAGCTTAAGGTAAAATCTTTTACATGTACCTCGGCCGATGGCAGCAGGTAAAAGAAATCCTGGTTCAGGTCATTGGTGTAACTGTTAAAATGATTGCCAATTTGCTGCCCAAGGGCGGTTACACCTGCTTTTATTGAAATGTTATCGGTAAAATTATAGGTAAGCTGCGGGTTAATGCCTTCGCCCCATAGGCTGCGGATCAGGTTACTGCTTTGATCCTGCAAAAATATGGTGTATAAACCGGTCTTAAAATCTTCATCGTAGGTAAGTAGTTCACCCCTGTTGCGG
>JAQBOS010000406.1 GCA_028287925.1 Mucilaginibacter sp.
GATGTCGGGGTGAGTCAACACCGCCAATGCATTTACGCCAATGCACTGGCGTAAGTGCCGCCCGCAGATTTACCCACCCGGTCATTGCTTTGCTCGACCACCCTCCCTTCGCTGCGCGGAAGGAGGGAAAGAAGGATTCTTTCCCTAAAACTTCAAATTCAGCGATGCTAAAAAGTTAACAGGCGCCTGCGGGTAGAAGTAATTGTAGTTCACCACTTTTCCACCTTCAATATCCTGATAGGTTGCCCCATCCGACTGGTATTTTTTGCTGAACACATTGTTTACCAATAAACCCACACCAATATTTTTAATGCCTTTTATGCTGAAATTATAATTCAAGCGCACATCATTTACAAAATAACCATCAATTGAGCGGCTTTGGGTTGATGTATTATCAAGATACTGCCTGCTTACATATTTACTGATAAAAGCTATTTCGCCATTTTTTATAGGGCGATAGCTGATGGTGCTTGATGATGTAAAATCTGGCGAGTAAGCTATATCGGTTTTTTTGTATTGCGTTGCGTCCAGCGTGCCGGTATCACCGTTCTGCAGGTATTGCGTAAAGTTTTTTACCTTATTGGTGCTTACGGTAGCGTTTACAAGCCAGCTTAACGGCTGCGCTATTTTTACACGGGCGCTGGCCTCTATCCCGGCGCGGTAGCTGTCTTTTATATTAGTGCGGATAGCCTCGCCAACATCGTCAAGCGAGCCTGTTAACACCAGCTGGTTTTTGTAAAGCATATAAAAGCCGTTAATGCTGCCGCTAAAAGCTGATTCGCTGATCCGGTAGCCTGCCTCAAAATCTGTTAAATGCTCAGCCTTCGGACGACTCTGCGGCGATGAATTTGTAAAATCGCTGCGGTTAGGCTCGTGGTTACCAACAGCTACAGACGCATATACATTACTGTTTGGATTGATTTGATAAGTGATCCCTGCCTTAGGGTTAAAAAAGTTAAGCTCAACCTGCTGCTGCACATTGTTAAGGTTTTCATCAAACCCTAAAAACGAATAAGAGATATGACGGTATTGCACATCGCCATAAAACAGCACCTTGCCTAAATGATATTCTGCCCGGCTAAAAATATTGAAGTCTGTTTTTTTAGCATGATTGCGAGAATATTCATAATCGGGCGGAATGGTGGTACTTTGCTGCGTCCATTCAATATTATTATAATGATCACCTTTATATTCATTATACGCGCCGCCAAGGATCATATTAAGATCGTTGTTGGGTTTATAGGTTAAATTATAGGTTGCTCCGTAAAAATAATTGCTCAGCCAAAGCCGCCTCACCAAATCTGTATGTGCCAAAGTATCGGTACCTATAATTACGGGCTTTAAACCATATGCCGAAACCGGTTCATTGTTTTTATATTCCTCGTAATAACCATAACCCCTGGTAAGGTGTAACGCGCCGCTAAATGAAAGCTTATCGGTAAGCTGTTGATTATAAAGTAGCTGGTAATAGTTTTGGGTATAATTGTCGGTCTGGTTTTTGTAAAAACTGTTTGTTGAGTTGATATAGCCAAGCTCATTATACCTGCGGTTGCCAAATTTAACGCTGTCTTCGGGTACGCCATCCCAGGCCTGGTAGGTTTTTTCGTAGCCCGAAAATACATTCAGCCGCAGCACACTTTTTTTTCCATAATAAGCGCCGCTTAAAAAGAATGATTTAAGGTCGGATGATGCACGATCGATATAGCCGTCAGAAACCATCCGTGATAAGCGGCCATCAAAGCTGAAATGATCGCCCAACAAGCCTGTTCCGAAACCCACCGTATTTTTTAGTGTTCCGTATGATCCCGCCGAATTATTCAGCTCGGCATACGCAGTATCGCGCCGGGTGGTGGTTTGGATGTTGATGCTGGCGCCAAAAGCACCCGCGCCGTTGGTTGACGTACCCACACCGCGCTGCACCTGGATGTTATCAACAGATGACGCCAGGTCAGGCAGATCCACAAAATAAACGCCCTGGTCTTCCGCATCATTCAGCGGGATGCCGTTAAGGGTTACGTTGGTGCGGGTAGCGTCCGATCCGCGGATGCGGATACTGGTGTAGCCTACACCGGCCCCTGCATTTGAAGTAGCCACCGTTGATGGTGTTTGCTCCAGCAAATACTCAAACCCGCGACCCGAATTGTTTTTTTCGATGTCCTTTTTATTCAGGTTGGTAAAAGCCGTAGGCGATTTTTCAGTTGCACGGGTAGCGCTTACCGTAACTTCTTCGGTAAATAATGTGCTTCGGCTTAATGCAAAGTTGCTTACCGCATCGGCGTTTAAGGTAATGTTTTTTGAGGTGTTTTGATAGCCGATAAACGATACCTTTAAAGTATACGCGCCGCCTTTAAGGTTATCGATGTGATACTTACCGTTAACATCTGAAACTACGTTGGCGACAGCTTTGGATAATGTAATGGTAGCTCCGGGCAGTGCTTCGCCGGTTTGCTTGTCTGTGATCTTTCCGGTAACGGAAAGCTGGGCCGCCGCCAGGACAGGCAGCAGCAGCAGGGCAATAAATGCCGCAAATAAATTTTTCAAAATGATTAATAAATAAAATTAGTTAAACCATCTCCGTATCAGGGCGACTACGCAGTACACTTAACTTGTTACCTCTCCCTACGCCGGCATTACCCGGATCAGGTGTATGTGGGAAGTCATTGGTCATTTTGTCATTGGTCATTGGTCTGTTTTTACAGACTTAAGACTTTGTACTTAAGACTTTGTACTTAACACAACGGGTTTGATCTCAGCCTGTCTTTCAGTTTGGTAAAATACGCTGCAGCATATTTTGCGACCAAAGCAAGGCACCCCTTGAGAATTATGAGGCAAATGTAAGAATGATTTCGGAATTCGGAGGTTCGATTTCGGAATTGTTGTCTGAACCGGGATTTATGGGATTAAAAGATTTTCATGATGCCTTTTTGCGGTTTTATCCCTCCATCCAATAATCAGGTGAATCATGGTTCAAAAAATGATAGATTTGATTAAAACCGATGCACATGGAAAAAGAAGAAATTTATCATTTAAGTCCGGAAGAAATGGAAGCTGTCAATGAGGGCATTTGGCAAATTGAAAATGGCTTATTTCTATCTCATGAAGAATCAAATAAAAAGATAGAAGAACTACTTAAAAACGATGATTTTACAAACAAAAGTAAGTAGAATGGTAAAGTTCAAACTAAATAGGTTGTAACTATTGTAGGTTAAAACAATAGTTAGAATTTTTGCATTCTTTTGAAAATCTGAGACTTATATTTGTCTTATATAAATATAAACATGGAACCATTGGATTATTATCTTGACTTTCCTGTGAAAACAGGTGACCTAATATCATTTTTTAATAAAGATTTAGAACAGTATAAAGTACCTCATTCCAATTCATATAAATTTATACTTGATTTGCAGTCCATAGCAATATTTGTAACCTGCATCTTCTTACGAAAAAGTTATATTAAAAACAAGGAAACTTTAGATTTTGTCATAACAGAGGTCGGAGCCTCGAAATAACTCATTTTTCGGGCATGTGATTTTGCTTATAAGATCTTCTTAAAAAATCCAGTGCTGACTGAACGTAAAATTTATGAGAAAGATAATCACCATTATTTATTTGCTTTTCTGTGCACATGCAGGATATTCTCAATGTAATATCCAATCTAACAATAAACCTAATGGTTCAGTTGTTCGGTATTTACGTCCAGAAATGGTCGCTGCCAATGAAAAATTAGAAGTGGGTTTTTCAATGCAGACTAATGGTTCTAATTATTATTTAGCTACAATAATTAGGTATTTAAACCTTGCCTATGCTCCAGGAAATTTAACTATAAGTAACGACCTAAATCAAACAAGCATATTAAAATTATTTCGTGCCGAAAAAACATACTTGAATGGAAGTAACGTGTATTTAGTTGTGTATATATTATCAAAGCAAGATATTAAGAGATTAACTTCATCCAATTTAAAGTATATAGTATTCAAAACCGCAGATAATATTTTAAATGTTTCAAAAAACAAGGATGTTATAGCTGCTCAATATAAATGTTTATCAACAAAGGATTAGCGTTGAGAACTTTTGAAAAGTTGTCAACGCTCTAAAAAGCCTCGGAAAAGTCAGTAAAGTCCGGAAGATTTATCACTTTTTATATTGTTAATATCACTTTCGGACTTCCGGACTTTCGGACTTTCCGACTAAAACCCTACTTTTGCAGACTTTTTAAAACACAATCATGTTAAGAACACATACTTGCGGCGAATTAAATATCAGTCATTTAGGTGAAACGGTAACTTTATGCGGTTGGGTGCAAAAATCACGCGACCTTGGCGGAACAACATTTATTGACGTTCGTGACCGTTATGGATTAACCCAATTGGTTTTTAATACCGATAGTGATGATTCTTTACGTGAATTAAGCAGGAGCCTTGGTCGTGAGTTTGTGATCCGGGTTACCGGCAGGGTGCTAGAACGTACCAGCAAGAATGCTAAAATGGCAACCGGCGATATTGAAATTGGTGTAACCGAGATAGAGATCCTGAATGCGGCAAAAGTTCCTCCCTTTATGATTGAGGATGAAACCGACGGCGGTGAAGAGCTTCGTGCAAAATATCGCTACCTTGACTTGCGCCGTAACCCTATCCGCAACAACCTGATGCTGCGCCACAAAATGGCACAGGAAGTACGTAAATATTTGGATGGTCGTGATTTTATCGAAGTGGAAACCCCGGTGTTGATCAAATCGACCCCCGAAGGTGCGCGCGATTTCGTGGTGCCAAGCCGCATGAACCCGGGCGAGTTTTACGCTTTACCGCAATCGCCCCAAACGTTTAAGCAATTGTTGATGGTAAGCGGTTTCGACCGTTATTTCCAGATCGTAAAATGTTTCAGAGATGAGGATTTACGTGCCGACCGTCAGCCTGAGTTTACACAGATTGACTGCGAGATGGCTTTCATCACCCAGGAAGATATCTTAAACATATTTGAAGGATTAACCCATCACTTATTTAAAACAGTAAAGGGTATTAACCTGCCTGCTATCCCAAGGATGCAGTATGCTGATGCGATGCGCTTATATGGTTCTGATAAACCGGATATCCGTTTCGGGATGGAGTTTGTTGAGTTGAATGATGTGGTTAAAGGCAAAGGCTTCAGCATTTTTGATAATGCCGAGCTGGTTGTTGGCATCAACGCCAAAGGCTGTGCAGATTATACCCGCAAGCAAATTGATGAGCTGACCGAATGGTTAAAACGCCCGCAAATTGGCGTTACCGGCATGATCTATTGCCGTTATAACACTGATGGCACTTTAAAATCATCAGTTGATAAGTTTTATAATGAAGATGAATTAACCAACTGGGCAGCAGCTTTCAACGCTGAGCCTGGTGACTTAATATTGGTATTAGCCGGACAAACAGACAAAGTACGCAAGCAGCTAAACGAATTGCGCCTGGAAATGGGCTCCCGTTTAGGCTTACGCGATAAAAACACTTTTGCCGCGCTATGGGTGCTTGACTTCCCGTTATTGGAATGGGACGAAGAAAGCGGCCGTTACCATGCCATGCACCACCCCTTCACCTCGCCAAAACCCGAAGATATTGCCATGCTGGATACCGCACCGGGTGAAGTAAGGGCAAACGCGTATGACCTTGTAATTAACGGTACCGAAATAGGCGGCGGCTCGATCAGGATCCATGACCGTGCTTTACAGTCGTTAATGTTTAAACATTTAGGCTTTTCACCAGAAGAAGCACAAAAACAATTTGGCTTCCTGATGGATGCCTTTGAATATGGTGCACCTCCACACGGTGGTATTGCATTCGGCTTCGACAGGCTGTGTTCAATTTTTGCGGGACTGGATTCTATCCGTGACGTGATCGCTTTCCCTAAAAACAACTCTGGTCGCGATGTGATGATAGATACCCCATCAACCATAGCCGATGCGCAGATGAATGAGTTGAAGATTAAGACAGTTTTATAGAGTGTTGTTGTAGATGGAATCAGCGATCATATCAGGTAATTCAAAAAAGGATATTAAGCTTTTAGTCGACATCGCTCAAAAGATGGGGTTATCCGTTAAATATTTTACTGAAAATGATATAGAGGATTTTGTAATGGCAAAAGCAATAGCTGAGGTAAAACAGGGGAATTGATTGATCCGGATGAATTTCTAATATCAATCAAATAAAATCTCCGCGTCACACAGTGCATCCTCTGCGACCTCTGCGGTTAATTTTTTACCACAGAGGTCGCAGAGGATGCACAAAGATTCACAGAGATAAGATTATTCGTGTCTTTAAAAAATTCAAGGCTGCCAATTATTTTTTATATTAGGTGAAAATCCCTGACATGAAAAAATTATACTTATTTCTCCTTCTCGTTTCTTCCATATCCGCATTCGCACAAACCCAATCAGTTAAAGATAAAGTCAGTAAAAAAGCTGATTCCCTGCAAAGCCAGATCATAGCCTGGCGCCGTGATTTTCATGAACATCCCGAGTTAGGCAACCACGAAGTTCGCACTTCGGGTATAATTGCCAAATACTTACAGTCGCTTGGCCTGGAGGTAAAAACAGGCGTAGCAACCACGGGTGTTGTAGCCATACTTCGCGGCGGTAAGCCCGGGCCCGTCGTGGCGCTTCGCGCTGATATGGATGCGCTGCCTGTAACGGAGCGTACGCCGGTGCCTTTCGCATCAAAAGTAAAAACCATGTATAACGGGCAGGAAGTTGGCGTAATGCATGCCTGCGGTCATGATTCGCATATGGCTATCCTGATGGCTACAGCAGAGGTTTTAACATCGATGAAAAAAGACCTGCACGGTACGGTTAAATTTATTTTTCAGCCTGCCGAAGAAGGATTGCCAGCCGGTGAAAAAGGCGGCGCCGAAGAAATGGTTAAGGAAGGGGTAATGGAAAATCCGCATGTTGATGCCGTATTTGGTTTACACATTCAATCCTATCAGCCTGCCGGCACAATAACCTATCGGCCCGGCGGTGATATGGCCGCGGTAAACCCAATGAAGATTGTTGTAACCGGTAAGCAGGCGCATGGGGCTTATCCATGGTCGAGCGTTGACCCTATTGTAACATCGGCGCAGATCATCAACGCACTGCAAACTATTGTGAGCCGGAACCTGCAGGTTACACGCAATGGCGCTGTGGTAACTATTGGCGCTATTAACGGAGGCAACCGGTCAAATATTATTCCCGAAACAGTAACCATGCTGGGTACTATCCGCACCCTGAACGATGACGATGAAAAAATGATCATTGAAAGGGTTAAAACCATAGTTACTAAAACGGCCGAAGCCGCAGGCGCTACTGCGGAGATCACCATCCCTTTTGAACATCATTACCCGATAACTTATAATAATCCTGAACTGGTTGCTCAAATGCTACCCACTTTGCAGGCAACTGCTGGCACAGAAAATGTTTCCCTGCGCAACGCTGAAACCGGGGCCGAAGATTTTAGTTTCTATGAACAAAAAGCGCCGGGGATTTTTATCCATTTAGGCGGGATGCCTAAAGGCGGCGATCCGGTAAAAGCACCGGCACACCACACGCCTGACTTTTTTATTGACGAAAGCGGATTTACCCTTGGTGTAAAGGCTTTATGCAATTTAACTTTGGACTATATGAAAGTGAATAGTAAATAAACTAAAATACAGCATCCATGGGAGGTTTGCGAAAATATAAGCATCAGTGAGGCTTATATGGTTTTCAAGCTTGCATAAGCCCGTACCGGAAACGTGCCGGCCCCCTCAATTTTTGGCGGCACAGCGCTGAAGAGGTAGTCGCCATCGGGCAACAGCTCAAGATTGCACAGGTGCTCAACTATCAATATTTCGGCACCCAGCAGCGTGGTATGTACCGGCCTTGTTTTGCCTGTGGTATTATCAATGTTATGACTATCAATTCCTACCAGTTTAACCTGGCAGTCCTTTAAATAAACAGCCGCTTCTTCGGTAAGATATGGATGGCCTTCAAAATAATCAGCGGTGTTCCAATGTTTTGCCCAGCCGGTATAAACCAATACCGCTTTATTCCTGATCTCTTTATCAACAAAATATTCCTTGCCTATAGAAGTAGCATCTTTTGCGTTAATGGTGATGGCATCCAATTCTGCGCATTGTTCTAAAGCTATCTGCGAAAGGTCTTTACCATGCTCAAACCTGTGGAACGGGCAATCGAGATAGGTACCTGTATTGGTAACCATTTCAATCTTCCCTATCTGGAACGCTGTTCCCTCTTCATAAAACTCTTTTGATCTTTCACGGCTTAGGTAATCGCAGATTATTGGGGCGGGCAAACCCTTGTAGGTTATCAAACCATCAAAAACGGTATGACTCAGGTCAATCATCTGCTCATCTGATGACACATTAACAGGTTTACGCTTATGCTTTTCTTCAACATAATATTTGTTCAGGATCTTTACCTCGCCAACCATCAGCAATTGCATGTCCTGCACAATGTAATCGGCAAGTACTTTGTTATCAATGGCATTGCCATCAATATCTAAACGGAAATCCTGGCCCTGGATGCCGCCGCCATTGGTAAAGGCGATATCAAAATCAAAAACAACTCTTTTATCAGGCATAATTATTTAGGTTGAGCATTAGACAGTACATGATGGTGGTACTTAATTAAAAATATAAATTTGTTATTGTCTGGCAAACCTAAGCAGACCTACCAATTATGAGAAACAAAGTGTCAACTTTTTTATGGTGTTTAGTAATCCTTTTGCCATTTTTAATGGCCGGCAGCGCAAACGCCCAAAACGCCGGCCAGGCAATTAAAAAGAAATATGATGTAGCCGCATTCCTATACCCGGCCTACATCAGCAACGAGCCCCGCATCCGCCCGTTTTGGCCGTCGGGAATAGGGGAATGGGAAACCGTTACCAACATGCAGCAACGATACCCGGGGCATTACTGGAACCGCAAACCTTTATGGGGAACGGTAAATGAAGCCGACCCTGCCATAATGTCGATGGAAATCAACGAGGCGACAAAGCACGGCGTTAATGTTTTTATTTTCGACTGGTACTGGTACGATGGACGGCCATTTATGGAAACGACGTTAGACAGTGGCTTTTTAAAAGCCGATAACGTTAATAAAATGAAATTTTACCTAATGTGGGCCAATCATGACGTAGTGAATACCTGGGATACCCGCTTGAATAAAATTAATGATGGCAACGTAATATGGACAGGAAAAGTGAGCCGGGACGAGTTTGAGAAAATTTGCAAACGAAATATTGAAAAGTATTTTAAGCTGCCGCAATATTACAAGATAGACGGAAAGCCGGTGTTTATGATTTACGATGTACCCCAACTGATAACGGGCCTTGGCGGAATAGAACAAACAGCTGCGGCCCTGAAGTGGTTTAAGGAAGAAACCATAAAGGCGGGTTTCCCGGGACTGGAACTGCAATTGACCATGTGGTCCATAAATGTTAACTATAGTGGGTTTGATGGCAGCAAGACTAAAAACCCCGAAAACGCATTTGTAAAAAAGCTTGGCTTTACCAGCGCAACGCATTACCAGTTTGTGCATTTTACCAATGTGAATGATGATTACCTGAATATCATCGACCGCGCAAAAAAAGAATGGGCCCGCATTGATACCGCATTTACCATAAAATATTATCCCCACGTAAGCATTGGCTGGGACAACAGCCCGCGCACCGGGCAAAGTGCGGTAGTTAAAAATAACACCCCCGCCAATTTTGCCAAAGCATTACAAATGGCCAAAGATTATGTTGATGCCCATCCTCACCAGGCCCCGCTAATAACCATAAACAGCTGGAATGAATGGACCGAAACCAGCTATCTTGAACCGGATAATGTTTATGGGTATGGTTATTTGGATGCGGTGAAAAGTGTGTTTGGGGGTGTGAAGTAAGCATAGCCACACCCATCATGTCATTGCGAGCGCAGCGTGGCAACCGCATACTATACAAAGCGAACAGAAAGGTATTGAACTTTGCACAGTAGACGTGCATAATTCGCGATTGCTTCGTACCTCGCAATGACAAGTTTTTTTATTTTTTTACACCCCCACAACTTCCCCAATATCACTCAGCAAAACAACGGCCTGGTCAATACTATGCACACCTTCAATGCTCAGCCTCAATGTATTTTTCACCTCTTTTAAATTAGTACGCCGCGGGTTGGCTTGTACAAAGTTTAACACATTCCTGAAGGCTTCTGTTTCAAAATAAGGCGATTGCTGGTTGGTGAGGAAATAGCCACGCAGCACATTCTTTTTAAGCGAGATCTTTTCAAAACCTATTGATTTGCCCAGCCATTGCAGGCGCATGGTGTTCAG
>JAQBOS010000445.1 GCA_028287925.1 Mucilaginibacter sp.
GAATCGGCTAAGGAAATCTGAATAGATTTTTTATCATTGGATGTCAGCGAATTACCGTTCGGCTTATATTGGAGCGCTTCTATAATTGCGGCAGCGCTGTAATTCTTACCAAGATCGCTACCGTTAAAAATCGCCCTATGGGCCTTATCCATATAACTGATACCATATATCCGGCCTTCTGCATTTTCCCTTATAACAACCGTCACCTCGGATTCCTTTAACTTATTTTTAAACTGTTCTAAAGAAATTGCCAGGGATTTTACCTTATCGATCTTTGCCTTTAATTTCTCCTTAAATGGTTTACGCAAATATTCATTTAGCCTAAACCTTGCTTCCAATAGTTTGAGCGTTGGCTTGTTGTAAATGCTGCTTGCCTTAATCGGCACACCGGTCTTTTTACCATTTTTATCTATAACCCAATAATGCAAACCTCCATTTTTGAACATTACAGACTCCTTGGTACCTTTATCTGCCATCACATTAAACTGGCTCAGGATTGCGTTTAGTTCCGGTAAACTTGTAAACTTATAGGTTTTGGTCACGGCGTTGACAATGTTGGTTATTCCTCTTTTGGTATCTATCTGCCCATATTGGATTGGTTGGATATCAATGTTCGTGTCAAGGTCCTGCTTAGTTTTCCTATTACTTGCCTGTACCAACCCAAATTCAGTTTCGATAGCTTTTCTGGCTGGTTCAGATACCAGTTCACCAATGTTATGCAGGCTGATTCTTTTGCCATCAGCTTCAATATTTGTAGTGACTATATGAATGTGCGGGTGGCCTGCATCAAAGTGTTTATATATCAAGTAGGGCTGATTCCCGAATCCGATTTTTTCCATATATTCACCGCCAATGTTTACCAGTAACTCGTCGTTCAATTTTTCAGCTACGTCAAAATTCAAAGAGAGGTGGACGGTGTTGGTTTTAGTTCTATGATTCCTTTCCGCCAGATCAGTCAATCGAAAAAGTTTATCATGAAATGATAGCACCTCGTGACTTTTCATATATCCACTGGTCGCGATCAACTTCGCTTTTCCGGTCTTAACTTTATTCTCGTTATAGTTCAAAGCGCCAATCAGGCTCTTTCCACTTTTAATTTTTGCGACCATAAATCGGAATATTTATTCATGCGCTCCTTGATCTCGTTAATCGATGGTTCCAACTTTCCATTAATTACGGTAAGCAGATTCATCCACAAACGGGTATCCGGGAAGCCATGTGCACTATTGATATTTCTGACTGCCTGGTTTAAATTATTACCGATATGGTTCAGTTCGCGGCGCAGTAAGATCAATTCTTCCAACACGTCATCCATTGACTTGTCCCGGTGAATTATGGTAACAGGCTTACCCAAAATCATGGCTCTCCCGAATTCACTTAGATTTTGAAAGGAGGATTTTTTATACCGCTTATTGAGTAATTCCTCTTCGCTTGGTTTCAAGCGGACCTTTATCCATTTTGAACGATTTTCATTGTCTTCTTCCATATTAAAAAAGTTTAAACAAACCGACTTCGGAGGGTTTGACTATGGCCCCGGACCGACTTCGGAGGGAAGGGCAAGATCCGTTTGTGGTACAAACGTACATCTTGCTAACTGCAAAAAGACAGCAGTTTAAATCCTCCAACAGGTCTTCAACCCTTATCAAATCCTACATTATTAAATAATTATGATCCCGTCCAAATGCGCATATCGCAATGGTTTTCAAGTTTCAACCTGCGGTGCTTTTGCATCGAGAAAGAATTTGAGGGCGAGTATGTTGATGTCCTTTAAAGATAGATCCTGATCAATGCCATAAGACTTCATCCGCTTTAGTAAACCCTTCGGTATCCATGTATTTAGTTGGGCCTCTTCTTCCTTTTCCACGTCAGGCAACTTTACAGGATGCACTTCCTGAATAGGTATTTTAGGGGCATCCGTCTTTAATTTATTGGCAAGGTTACCCAACTTGCTTTTATATTCTTCCATGACTAAGCGACTATGATGTAACTACATATTTGCAATAAACTGTAAATACACAATTACATAAATCTGTATTTACATAAATGCAGAAGCTTGTAATTGCATAAAACTGTACTTATGTATTTATGCACTGATATAGCCAACGATCTCTTCTGCAAGGGAAGTGATTTCTTCTTTTGCTTTAACATCCGCTGATTGGAGGATGCCGGAGGTCATGGAGGAGCGCGTGATGCTTACCCGGTCATGAACCATGGTTTTTAAAAGCGGGGTTCCGAGGCTTTGCAATAGCTGTGTTATGTCTTTGGTAATAGCAGATCGTGGCTTGATCATGTTCAATACAATGCCCGCTTTTAACTGTGGGTTTTTCGCCTGTGAAAATTTGATCAGGGCCAGCGTTGACCGGACTGCCATGACATCAAAAAAGCCGGCCTTCGTAGGTACCAATACAAAGTCCGATAATTGAAACAGTTCCGTTAATTTGTTTGACAAATAAGGAGGTGTATCCACAATTATCAGGTCATAATCCAAATTGGGAATATCGCTGATCTGCTCAGCGGATAAGATTGCTAATCCGGGAAAGTCATCTTTTACATGATAAATACTCCCCTGTAAATCAGAATCAATTAAGGCTACCCTTAATTGATCCTGAAAGCACAATGCCAGATTAAGGGCCATCGTGCTTTTTCCTACGCCACCCTTTTGGTGCGCTATCGTGATGATCTTTGCCATATTACATAAATCTAAATTGCTGTAAATACATAACTATGTAATCCTGTATTTTGAGAATTACATAGCAAAGGTGGCAGTAACTGCAAGCTAAATGCTCCGATATTATCCGACTCGGACAGCCCTTTTTTTAAATAAATTCATAGTATTCAAAAATGAAGCGGACTTAGGCTTTTCTATAAAAATGGAGAAAGAATAACAGGTTATGACAACAATATTCAACGGTGTGCTGGTCTAAAGTACTTCTATTTTAGCTTGCTTTTATTCCCGTACTTGTAGCGTTTTGTGGAATTATATAGGTCAATAAGATTCAAACAATAAAGAATTGGATCTATTATTTGCGAAGCCTATTCCTGCGATGATTCTCCTTGTTAGCCTGCTATTAATGTCTAATCGTTACGACTATCGGCAATATGTATTTATTTCCGTCCATGGTAACTGTAAATGTGCCGTCCGTTTTATCGAATTGTGCTGATTTAAAGTCGATGATGCGGTCACTTAAAGCGCTTTCGAGGTTTTCAAAGTAGGTATGCCCGGGGGCTTTTAATTTGATCAGTAAATCGCTTTCCGACAATTGCTTTTGGGAATAAAGAATGGTCAGAAATTCACTGGAGGATGCACCGTTGATGGTGATAGGAATATCTTCTGATGGGATCGTTGCCAGAAAATTCCTGCTGTTGATAAACGGGCTTATGGTGTTGTAGGGAAAAAGGGTGTCGATTTCGTGGGTGTCGGAATTATAATTGACAATGTAAACGTAGGTTGGCAGGTTGCCCTTTAACAGGAGCCGGAACTGGTCAAGTTCTTTAAATGTTGTATCAACGCGCAGTAGTTCATTGCCAAAATCCGAAATCTTTGAATTTTGTAGATCGTCCGGGCCGAACCATTTGGGCGTAAATTCATGGGAAGACGGTGTCCCGGCGCCGGTGCTTTGCAAAATTTTCACGCCGGCTTTAAAGGTGAAGGTTTTAGAGATTTCCCAATCGTCCAGGTGCATTACGAAGCAGCCGCCATATAATTTTAGAAAGTCGGTATATTTTATTTTGATGTATCCCCGAAGGCCAAATCCTGTGCTCCAACTGTTGAGGATCTCTAACACACCGCCCTGATCGGTGTCATCGTAACCGGTGATACACATGCCATGCCAGCCGATGCGGATATGTTTGGGGTTACCATTTTTGATAAAATCGTCCTTTTGCGCCAGGTCCTGCTCACTAATGGTCCAATATTCTTTTCCGAAAAGTTGGTCGAAGGAAGGCGTAACCACCATAAAGAACGAAACTGGGTTGCCGGAAGATATGGCGGCCTTGATGCTTTCGATCAGCTTGCCTGAAGAATCGGTTAATTGTTCGTAGTCCTTAATTTTGAATGAGGATGCCTGGATAATCGACTTGGTATCAACTGTCTTCCCGCAAGCATAAGTAAAGTCGGTTTGTCGGACAGAACCAATATTTTTCATGATATCCAGGCCTGACACCATGACGCTGCCGTCGGCACAATTGGTGTCTGTTTTTGCCTTTATTTGCTCGTAGATAAACGAAGGAGAAAATGCTGCTTTTGTTGTAGCAGTGCTGTCTTCACGCTGCATACGGACACTTTCGGCGATCGTTAGCGCAGAATAGCATAAAGCCCAGGGGACACACTCACCGTAGGGATATTGATCTCCGGCGATTGGAGCGTATTTTTTTAGGGAGTAGGCTGAGGGAAAAGCTGCCTTGCCCGATGGTGGCAAGGCGATTTTGGTGGCTTTTAAAAGCTTCACATCGTTAATGCCTCCATAGGGGTAGATCCGCTGGGCTTTAACATGGCTTGCAGCTAATAGCAAAAGCAAAACGAGTATTCTTTTCATCTAATATTTGAATTGGAAAAAGTTCAGCAGGTTGCCCTTAAAATAGGAATATTGCGGTTCGTTTTGTGCAACCATATTTTGATTGACGATCTTAGCGAGTCGTTCGATGTCATAGGGCTGGGTGATCGATTTCAGTAAATAGGAAGTAAACAAGCTGTTCTTACGTCCGCTGAGTCCGGCCGCGGCGGTCGTGCCGTTGAGTGTCCCATACCAGATGCAAACGTTTTGAGCTGGGTCTTTGGCGTGCAGGAGGTCTTTGACGATATCTTCTTGCCGAAGGGCCTGGTCCTGCCATGCGGTGTTGAGGTCCCGGCAGGCATCGGTGACGATGACCAGGCTTTGGTCTGCCCTGGTTTTAAGCGCCATTACGTTATCGGTACTGATGCATTGTGATTTGATGTCCTCTACCCCTTTCAGGCTCACGTCGACTGGAACCAGGTATTGAAGGCTGCCGATGCTGGCGCCATGTCCGGAAAAGTAAAAGACAATTTCACCGTAATTACTGCTCAGCGATTTGTAGGCACTCATTTTTTGAGGAAAATTGACAACCGTAAGGTCCGAATCCTTTAAGATCTCAAAGCCACAGGTCTTTAATGCAGCGGCCATATCATTCATATCGTTGAGGCAGCCTTCCAAAGTCGCCTGGGAGCGGTATTTTTCATTGCCGATTATAATGGCCAGCCGCCTGCCATTTGAAGTACCCTGGTTGGCCGGCCCGTTTACGCTAATGCTTTTCTGGGAGACGATGTTACCAAGTTCGTTTTCGGCACTGATTCTTAGCGGAATGGCCTGGCTGGAGTTGGGTACCGGAAACACCCGGTCGATAGTGATCTCGTCAACAGGATTCCCACGGGTGAGGCTTTTTGTCCTGTCGGTTATGGGATAAGTTTGATCCCCTACCATCACCGAAACTTTTGCCAGGTGGGTATAGCTTTTGACGGTGGCTTTCACGCTGACCTGGTTCTCGTTCAATTTGGTATTTTCTTCAACCGGGGTTTGCCAGGAAACCTGTGGAGTGGTTAAATTCTCAGAATAAGCGATACCTAATAATCCATTTTCCTGAACCCACAGGTAATTGAGATAGGGTGTAAAGACCCTGCTGAATCTTGATTTGAATACACTGCCGCCTTTTAAATTATCGATGTTGGTAACCCCGTTCTTATTGTAGACGATCAATCCTTTTTCGACCTGCAGCAGCTCATCAAAGGTGAAATTGACTTGGCTGCGATCCTGCAGCTTAATAACGGTTAGTTTTTTATCACTCATTTCAGCAAGGACTGATTCATGGGTAAAGTACACAGTTTTTGCCTGATCAATTAAAACATTGCCGTCAGATGTTGCAACACCGTACGTACCGTCAAAATTCTCGAAGGTAAAAAGGTAAGCATTGAGAAAATTGGAAAAAGTATAATCCTCAATATCGTCATCCTTGACGTTATCCAAATTATCTATGGGGCTGATCGATTTGTACTTGTAGTCTAACACTTTACTGCCATCGGACTTGATCAGTCCCCATTTCACCTCATACTTATAAATGCTTTGTGTTTTTGGTTTCGAACGGTTATAGTAACCTACGACGCAAAAGCCGTTTTTGAAGTCACCGCTTTCGCTCTCGCTAACAGCGTCAAACTGGGCCGGGATCTGAACAGTGCCTGTCATATTGATAAAGCCCCATTTATCGTTTTGGTCCTGGACAGCGGCAAGGCCGTCGCCGAAATCGTGCAATGTTTGGTAATTGCCGGGGTTCAACTTTACGTTACCTGACCAGTCGATATAAACGGAATGGTCATCGGTTGCGTCCTTGGGAATGACTCTGAGCAGTTTGGAATTTATATCGCTAATTTCCTGGTAATTAGGTGGCAGCACCCAATTTTCGTTTTGAACATCAAAAATCCCGTATAAGTATTTAGGAGGATTTGCGCCATTGACTACATATCTTGTATCCACGCCATCCTGACGTTCAACTACATAGAAGTCGCCATTATTTAAATAGTCGTCGCTGCGAAATCCATCGCCGGCGTAGCCGCTCAGGGATTCTTTAATCGTATAGCCCGGGTTGAACTTGATTGCTTTGAGGTAATTACCCGACCGGTCATAAAGGCTATAGGTATTCGTAGCCGCGGTGTAAAAAACGAGTTTACCGTCGGCCATTCCCATTTGATCGAAGTTGACTGTAGAATATTGTTTGGTGAGGTAATTGTACAGGCCAACGATGCGTTTATTCTTGGAGCAAACGATGAGCCCGCTTTTGCGCAGCGCAGCACAGGAATTGAAACTTTCGTTGACCAGTTGATTGCCTTTGTAATCCAGTATGACCCAATGGTAGGCCACCAACTTATTTGGGCTTAAACTATTTCTTACCTTCGGGTCCGCCGGGTAATCGGTGGAAGCCCTGTATATTTCATCGGTGATTTTCTCGGCCACGGTGTATACCGGGTTAACCACCATCTTAAAATCCGATTGCCCGAAGCAGGGCACAACTGCAATGATGCAGCTAAAGCCGATTAAGGCTAACAGGGTGAATAGTTTTTTATTCATTTTGTGATAAGTAAGTTTCAACGATTTGATCCACTGGCTGGCTGATGACGAGTCCGCAGGATGCAATTAGGTTTTCCTCTATAAAGCTTTTCAGGCAATCCTTATGTCCGGCCCCCTGCGGGCAGAAAAGCCTGGTGTCAGCGTCTTTATAAATGGCCTGTATTTTTTTAAGAAGGATGGCCTTGCTGAGCATAAAAACGGATAGGTTGATGCTCGAGGCAATATGATCTGCATCATTATAAAAAACTATGTTAATTGCTGAGGGATGGGTATCCGAAGTGAGACCATCGGCCAGTCCGAGGTCGAAATCAAATGCCTGGGCGTTTTGTGGGGATGGGGTGCCGTTGATGCTGAGTTTTTGATTGGAATCACCCAGAAGCAGCATGGCGTGCCGGGCAGCCGCTTTGGATGAAGGCGGAACCACGAGGTGCTGACCGGTATACCAGGCGTATGGGGTAGTAGAGCTGAACGTTGCCAGCGTATCCAGGGGAAGGTAGCAATAAGGGACCTGAAGGTATTTTCCGCTCAGCGAACCAGTGGTTGCTTTCCTGATAAAGTGGGACAGTAGCAGTTCAAGTTTTCCGGGCTGAGTGGTGGTGGAACCCGGTGGGGTGAGGAGGTAAATTTTCCCGTCAGAGAAAACCCTTAAGCCGTCCTTTGGTGAGTGGTAAGCCACCGGATCGCTGCCTTTTAAAAAATCTCCTTTTTGTATATTCTGGCCGCCAGGCCTGGAAACGGTTCCAAAAACGTTCAGCACTTTGTAGTTCTGGCCGGAGGCTGTCCCCAGGTAAAAGAGGGCTATAAACGTAAAGGTGAATGGTTTAAACATGGCGGTGGCGATAATTTTTATTCGTGAAAAACTCAATTGTGGAAAAGATAAGTGAGGAGAAGAGAATATTCACAAAAATATGAAAGACTAAAAAAGAGAGCACGCTTACCAGGAGCATGACCCCGAAATAGGAACAATAGTCATTGATGAATTTTGCGATCTGTTCCGAAAAGATTATTTTAAGATGAAGATTGACTTTTGGCATTTTTTTAAACCAGGCCAGATAACTGAGGAGAATAAAAACAGCTAGCATGAACAAAAACCACCAAATACTGACCAGGTGGTGCCCGTTTTTCAAGGTCAGGTAAATATTGGCCAGAACAACGGTCCCGGGCATTTCACCGATCGCAGTTTGTGCCTTATCCATATCAAAATTACCAATAAAAATAATTTTGTCATTGTAGGCGCTGTACGTGGTTTGATCGGTTCCGGCAATGTCATCAAAATCGGGAGTTTCCCGCGCAATATCATCGGTAATGTAATAGTAAGGACTGATATTGTTCAGTGCGATCTTACTTTGAGAAATGCTGACAAAACCATGGTGCTTAATGATATTACCCGATAAGTGCTGATATACGATAAGGGGAATGCTGTTGAATTTACCGTTCTTATAGGATAGCTGGAACTTGGTAAGAAAATCGCTATAGGTGCTGAATGAAGCGATACCTGGCTGCTTTGAGCTGACTACAGGTGGTTTGATCCGGTCATTTTCGTCAAAGGCAACCGGGCTTGTAAGTGCTCCAAATTTACTGATTATCGCTTGTAATCGTTTGTCTGTGCTTAAAATGCTTCTATCTTTTTGAATTTCATTTTCAGCTACAAAAGGATAATAAAATTCTAAATCAACAACGATGAATTTCGGGTGGATATGATATTGGCAGAGCGCTTCCAGGAAAGCCGCGAGCTTGCGCCTGTCGGTGACCGCTACAACGCCGGTATTCCTTCCGGTATCGCGGACCAGGGCCAGGTTGTGTGAGGTATTGATAAAACGGATGTCGTCCTGGCCGGTATGCTTGCCGCTCCCCAGTAATTTGAAAGCATAAAAGGAGATATTTTTGTATAAGGAATCTTCAAGCGGCAGGGTGAAATTACTGTTGATATAAAAATAGGTGAGCAATAGCATGCAAAAGCCGCTTACCAACGAAAGACAAATCTTTTTTACTATGCTCAAATGAATAAGTTCAGGAAGTTTTTAATACGTAAATATAATTACTAATAGACTGATTAACAATAGTTAATAACTAACAAATTGCGTTCCCGAAAACTTTGATCTTCTTGGAGTTTTATATGTAATCTATCTCGTAATTGAGGGTATGAACTAATTGAAAAACATTAAAAAGGTCGCGGATATCATTCTGGCTTGGCTCAAAACCCAATTTTCATTTGTATGTAGGTTGTTGAGGAGGAGCCATATAAGATAAGGTTGACTAATATTATCAAAGCTAATCTTACTCAAGGGGATTTCCTAATAGTTATGAATTTGCGGTAATTTGCTTTCATGACCAACAACTTTTACTTCATCGATAACAATACGCCAAGCACATACGTGTCAAAAGTTGCGGCGTACCTTTCAGCGCTCTGGTTCGCAACCGGCCCTGGCAAAACGTCTTTCAAGAATTACAACCAATTATGGCGTGATTTTAGGAATGCACCTGACATAAAACGGAAGAGCACGGAGTTGATTGTGGTAAGCCAATCAACCTCCTCTACAATTATAGAATTATGTAATTCTATAATTACATTCTAATTTAAATTTAGAATACAGCGTTGTTAAACTTTTTTACAATAAATAATCCAAAGGTTCAGTTCCTTTTTTGTAAATTTGATGTATCAAAAGTTCTTTAAAACAACTCAAAATACCTCAAATTAGCCGGTGACCTACTCGGTGACTAATAGTTTTTAGAGGTTATAAATGCCTGATATTTAATGCAATGAGGAAATGGTTCGAGTCCCGTCCATTTATCTTTTTATTCTGCTTTTCATAATTTTACGAAGGATTGATAGAATGCTATTTTGAAGACTTTTGGTAAGTCGTGTGCCGCTCTAAAATTTGCTCAACAGCAATCATATCATAAAAAACTACGCCACCGATTTTGGTGAATGGTAATGTGCCGTTAGTTCGGAGATTGTGCAGGGTGCCTGTAGATATATGCAGCAGTTCTTTTACTTCAAAAGATTTGAGCCATCTCTTAACGGGCTGGCTGGTATGCGTAGAAATTAAATTTCTAATTTCCGTTATCAGATCCTTCTTGAAATTGATCAGATCTTCAACAGTTGTCAATTGGTTAGCAAATACTGGCGATTGACGATTGTTCCGTTTAGCGTCATTTGTTTCCATAATCAATTATTTTTGACAAAGGTTGGGCTTATTGAGATTCAAATAGTCCGATATTGTCCGACTCGGACAGCCACTTTTTTCAAAAAAGAATAATAGTGTTCAGGAAAATCAGCAGAATTTTGGCGGAGCGAAGCTAACTTATGGCACCGTCAGGTGACGGATTTTTCAATCAAAACATTCAATAATGTTCAATAAGGTGCAAGAAAAAGTGCAAGAGGGTATTACCTTAGTATTACCTGCAACAAAAAAGCCACTTACTCTGTTTGTAAGTGGCTGATTATCAATGTGGAGAATATCGGAGTCGAACCGATGACCTCTTGCATGCCATGCAAGCGCTCTAGCCAGCTGAGCTAATCCCCCCCTTTTATTTTTAACTAACTCAACCGATGACCTTCCCGAATGTAATTCGGGACGCTCTAGCCAGCTGAGCTAATCCCCCAAAATTGTGGAGTGCAAATATATACCTTTCGGGCAGAAATCCAAAGCGGTTTTAAATTGATTGTAACCGGGGGGCAAATTTGTTTATTTAATGTGATTTCGACATAAAGGTTGCAGTATAATGCTTGATTATTAGCTACCTGCATTATTTGTTCGCTGGCTAAAAATGAAACATATTGATAATGAGGATGTTTCACAGTGTTCCGGGTGTTCCGTGTGCAAAAATGGAACGCTTTGCCGGCGTGGATCCACAAACTTGCGCTTCGCCTCATCTAAAACTAAGGCTGCACGCGGTTGTAAAAGGGTTTGCGGTTAGGTGCCCGTTTACTTATGTCGAACTCATGTTAATCTGCTGCAAGTACGCGTTCTTTCACTATAAATACAGGCAGCGAACCAAGGTTAAGGATCCGGTCGTGAAAGTTTTTGATATTAAACTTAGCGCCCTCCTTTTTTTGCAGTATTTGTTTCCATTCCATTATCTGGCCAGCTCCGTATTTATAGGTAATGCATTGCGCCGGCCAGCGCTTTACACGGGCTATTTCGCGCATAGCAATATCGTCCTGGTTTTTAATATTCTTTTTCCAAAAAGCAAGGGCCTGCTCATCTGTCCAGCCATAATAATTAAGACCGATATCCATAGGTACCCTTACAGATCTAACTATATCCCATTCCCATTTACCAAGCTCGTTATACGGGGTTTTATAAACGCCAAGATCCTTTCCAACCTCCTCTACATAAGCTCCCCAGCCTTCTTCCAATCCCAGGTAATAAAAAAGCTGCTGCACTTTTGATTGCTTTATAGCAGCATTAATACATGATTTATAATGATGTCCGGGTACTGCTTCATGAATAAAAAGCCAATCTACCTGCCTTTTATTATATGGTTTATTAAACTGGTTATAGTAAAATACGTTGTTATCATAATAACCCGGAGCTTGCGCCATTGCTTCATTTGTGCTTTGTTCAATTTTTAAAGGCTGTATTTTGCGCTCATTGAATACATTGCCCATATTTTTATAAATGACTGCCTGCGTTTGCTCAAAATATTTCAATACATCTTTCGGGTCGTTAATAAAAAACTCCTTGTCATTTAAATGTTTGTAAAAAGCGTCTTCGCTAAGGCCGCTCTGGTTGCGGATAGTTTCGATATGCCCTTGCACCCTTTTTATTTCCGTTAGTCCGAATTGATAAATCTCATCAGGGGTAACGTTTGCGCTAAGCCAGTTTTTTAAAAAATACTTATACCAGGCTTTCCCGTTGGGGATGGTGTACAATCCTCTTGCAGAAATTTCCTTTGGCTTATTTGCTTCCCATTGTTTTTCCAGGTTCAGCCGTTCCAAATTCATACCGGTTTCATAAGCTATAAGCTCATAGTCTTGCTTTTGACCATTGCTTAAATTTTTAAGGTTATATGTTTTTTGTTTCGATTTAATAGATTCAAAAAAGGCAGTTTGTTTTTTAATCTCATCTGCCGGCTTTATTTGCTTTAGCATAGTTACGTAGCTAAGCTCCAGCTGGGGGATCTTAAGCGCCTTATATCCCTTTACAAATTCATTTGTAAACTGATCAAAGGTTTCGGGACTCTTAAATCCGCTTAAACACAATAGCATGGCGGACAGGCAGATCAGCTTAATTTTCATTTCTCTTATATCAAAAACTTAGGTGTTACGGGCAACAATTACTTTAATGGACTAAAAAACAGCTTTAAAGTTACACGTTAAATTAAATCTCCGTTGCTTAATCGGCTCGCCCCGGCTTTATTGGGCATTTAACAAACATTTGCATTTAAGTGTTAAGGTAGGTTAAAAAGCCGGTTTGCTTAAAATAAAGGCATTCTTTACGTGTTTTCTTGAGGATAACAATCAATAAATCTTCAAAAAAACTTTAAGTATTATGAAACAATTTTCAAAATTATTTGCGGCTTTTACTTTTGCCGTAACTGTCTTTTTAGCCGACAATGCAAAAGGACAAACCACACAGGTTAATACGCTTGGTTTTGGCATCGGTGCCGAAAGCGGCATTACCACGGGAGCCATAAGTGGTGCGCCAAATGCGTATGTCGGCGCTACCACACGCCTGCAATACGGGCTGTCGGAAAAATTTGCGTTAACGCTTACAACAGGCTACTATAATTTTTTCGGTAATCACTATCACAATTCAATGGGTATGATTCCCGTTAAGGCAGGCTTTAAGTATTTCGTTGGCTCCGGATTTTATATTAGCGGTGAGGCCGGCGCAGGCTTTGAACTGCAAAACTTTAATGTTGTAAACGACCCGAATAATGGAAGTCCGGGTACAAGATTGTTATGGTCTGCCGGGTTTGGCTATGCAACTAATTCGTGGGATTTCGGGCTTCGCTATGAAAATTTCTCAGGTTCAGCAACTTATGCAAGCCAAACTTATGCAGGCCAAAATAATAGTTATGGGTTGGTTGGACTAAGGGTGGGTCATGGTTTTGGATTAAATTAATTTACGGTACAAGACCTATAGAAACAAGTAAAGCCCCTGATGGGCAGGGGCCATTACTAACCAATTATAAACCTAAATTATGAGAAGACTTTTTTAATATTTTGATGGTGTAAAAATAACACTATCTTTTCATATAAATCGAATTTTTTTGTAATTTTTTTGTAAAAAACTTCTTTGCTGCTATTCGATTAACAAAAATACAAACATTTTGTTAAAAATATAATAATTAGCAAAAAAAAGTTAAAATTATTTACCACTTACCAATACATAACAATTTTATGCTTGCAAAAAGCATTTAATTTCATACAAAATAGATATTTATAAATTTTTATCAAAAATATTAATCAAAAAATGTTGGTTTTTTATTTAAAAAAGCAGATACATAAATAATAATGTCAAAAATTAACATCTAAATATAAAATTCATTGAGTTTTCTTTCGTATACCGCAAAACATCTGCTAATAAATTTAAAAAACTAAATAATTTCAGACTTAACGGTAAAACTTTTTACTAATTGTCTCCGGCTTACCTTGTTTAAATTTTCAAAAATCAAGCCTTCTTTTAAAAAATTCATTGAATTGATATAGTGAGTTGTAAAAAATTGCGCAAATCAAACATCATTTTAAAAATGCTTTATCACTTTTGCGGATAATTTTACAATTACCGATGAATAACAGCGCCCTCCCTAAAAAACATCCGGAACTAACGCCCTTAACTTTGTGGATAATGACTATAGCAACCGGCCTGGTGGTAGCTAATTTATATTATAACCAGCCTTTGCTTGAAGATATTGCCCGCACTTTCCATACAACCCGCGCAAGGGCAGGCCAAGTATCCGTACTTACCCAAATAGGTTATGCCACAGGTTTATTTTTCCTTGCTCCGCTTGCCGACATGGTAAAACGTAAGCGGTTAATGATAATTGTTTTTGCATTTATTATCCTGTCTCTTTTACTAACAGCACTTGCGCCAACAATTGGTGTACTTATTTTTGCAAGTTTCCTTATAGGTGCAACCTCCATGATCCCCCAAATATTAGTCCCCATGGCTGCGCACCTGGCCAAACCTAACGAACGCGGAAAAAAGATCGGCGTTATTATGAGCGGCTTGCTAATAGGAATTTTGCTTTCGCGAACCTTTAGCGGATATATTGGCGAGTATTTTGGCTGGCGGGCAGTATATTATATAGCTGCCGGTATAATGTTATTAATGTGGCTGATGATCGGTTTGTTTTTACCCGAGGTTGAGCCTGATTACAAAGGCACCTACAAACAATTAATGGCATCACTTGCCCACCTGGTTAAGCACGAGCCCAAATTACGACTGGCAGCTTTACGCGGCGCCCTCTGCTTTGCTTGTTTCAGCGCTTTTTGGACAACCATTGTGTTTTTACTAAAGCAAAACTTTAACATGGGCAGCAGCGTAGCCGGAGAGTTTGGCCTTGTTGGCGCATTCGGAGCAATTGCTGCTGGATTAATGGGCAGGTTAAGCGATAAAATGGATGCCTATAAATTATCAGGCTTTACGCTGTTATTGATCCTCATCTCATTTATCATTTTTATTTTTTCGGCGCATAGCATTGCCGGTTTAATTATAGGGGTGATTATTATGGACATGGGTGTGCAGGCAACCCATATTTCAAATCAGTCGATAATTTTCGCTTTAAAACCTGAGGCGCGGAACCGCATCAATACCGTTTATATGGTAACTTATTTTATAGGCGGATCTGTAGGAACCTTTTTTGCCACCCAGCTTTGGAAAAGCTATCAATGGAATGGCGTATGTATTACAGGGATCACTATATCAATAATAACATTGGTTATCCATTTTCTAAATCACCCCAAACCCGTAAATAAACCGGTAAGCGCATAGTTTTTTGACTACTGTTTACAACAGGTGTACTAAAATATTATACATTAAACTACACAAGCCATCATCTTTCAATGCAGGATGGACACCTTATTTATGCTTGTATATCACCACTTTGTAAAATAAATCTGAGCTTATAATGACTATTCTTTGCTTCAATCTGAATTTTGGCACTGAATTGGAATACTATAAATCAAATGCAATACAGGATGGCACTTGACAGCAAAAAGAATCGCGAAGGCGAAGAGAAAGAATGGGAAAACCCTGTTGATCCGGAAAAACCCTCGGACGAACGGGACAAAGAGCAGCTTTTAAGACAATACAAAGAAGCCAAGCGCAGGAAAGATAACCTGACTGAAGACAACGAAACTGAAAAACAAACCAAATAAAACATTAACTAAAAGAACATCTACCTATGAAAACTTATAAAAAACTAGCAGCAAGTAAATTATTAGCGAAGTTTGATACTGAATTAATGAGCTTGCTAACTAATGATTTGAAATTATTTATGGCGAGGAATGCATTTTTAACGAGCAAGAAACAGGCTATAATGCAATCTACATTGTCAGTAGCCTGACCATCATATATCTACCTCTGAGAAACAGCAGTACATGTTACCTATGAAAACGATAGCGCTTTGCAATTTGCAGGGCGCTATTTTTTTGTAGTGTATTTGATTATTAACGCCGCAGTTTTGGCCGAGGCGCCGGGTGTGCCCATTTTCACATCCAGCTCATCATAATCGCTCATCATTCTGTTCCGGTAGTTTTTATTATCTATGATCTTATCTAATTCGGCCGTTATATTTTCCGTGGAGCAATCCTGCTGGATCAGCTCTTTCACAACCAGCTTGTCCATAATTAGGTTCACCAGCGAGATGAATTTTATTTTTACAACAAGTCGGGCAATGCCAATTGATACCGGGTGGCCCTTATACACCACTACTTGCGGCACATTAAACAGGGCAGTTTCCAGCGTTGCCGTTCCGGATGCTACAATTGCTGCATCTGCGTTATTGAGCAGATCATAAGTAGCGTTAAATAAAATCGGGATCTCTTTTCCGATGATAAACTGCCGGTAATAGTCCTCCGTAAATGACGGCGCACCTGCAATAACAAACTGGTGACCAGGAAATTTATCTATCGCGCCCAGCATTTCAGGCAATAAACGGCTGATCTCCTGCTTGCGGCTGCCAGGGAGCAAAGCAATTATTTTTTTTGACGATAGTTTATTGCTGGCAATAAAGCTTTCATCAGGTTTAAAGGCCGCCACCGCATCAAGCAAGGGGTTGCCAACATAATCAACTTCCATCCCCCACTCCTTGTAAAAGTCAACCTCGAAAGGCAGGATACAAAACAGGTGATCAACTATCCGTTTTATTTTCAGCACCCGTTTCTGGTTCCAGGCCCACACTTTTGGTGAAATATAGTAGCAAACCAGCAGGTTATTATTTTTTGCAAATTCCGCAATTTTTAGGTTAAAGCCCGGGAAATCAATCAAGATCAAAACATCCGGCTGCCAGGCGGCAATATCATGCTTGCAAAATTTCAGGTTTTTTAAAATGGCATTCAGGTTAAGCACCACTTCAATAAAACCCATAAAGGCCATATCGGCATAATGCTTTACCAGGATTCCGCCTTCGGCTTGCATCAGGTCGCCGCCAAAAAAACGAAACTCCGCTTGTTCGTCGCGCTCTTTTAAGGCTTTCATCAAATTAGCCCCATGCAAATCGCCCGAAGCTTCGCCGGCTACCAGGTAATACTTCATCGTAAATGAACTTTAAAAATGAATACCAGCAACATTATTATAAAGGTAGCCAGCATGATTCCACGGGCAGTTTGATCAAGTTCTTTTTTAAGGATAAAACGCATCATTATCAAATTCAAAGCGATTGCTGCAAAATAGGGTAATGCGGGGCGATTGATAATCTCCACATTGGTTTTTAATAAATATGCCACGCCCCATGCAATAACAGGGAATATAAATGCAGCTAAAATGCCGGTGATGAAACTGTTTTTGTTTAGCATGAATGCAAAAGTCCAAAAAGAATTCTTATTATGGAGATAATAGAATTAAATATTTGCTGGCTAAATTAGCTTTTAATTATGAACCATATAGGAACAAATAAAGGCAGAGCAGTTTTTTACCAAAGACATAACAAAAATGATAATTGGAGTAAAGATTTTCCGAAAGAAAATTGGTTGTTATTCGTGATTATAAAAAGTAAAGATGAAACAGAATTATCTGAAATTTCTACGAAAGCAATTGAAAACAATGCCTGTTATGTTTGTTGTTCAGGGCCGAATTGTGAATTGCTGCACGATACTGTTGATTATGATATTGTAATAAGGGAGATCGAAAATCTTTATCTGCCACCGTTTACCATAATGACAAGTTGGAATGATAATTTTGAGGAGCAATTTTGGTTTTCAATGTATGTTGCCCAAAACGATCCTGAAATTATCAATACAATCGTATGTTTAGATGCTAGTATGAATAGTTTAGAAAGAGAACTAGAAGAATTATTAAAGAGATTTAATAAAGGATATATTCCACCTTTGTAGCTTATACATTAAACTTCCATCCGTTTAAAACCTGGATAGCATGATGCGCAGTCATATCAAACTGTACCGGCACCACTGATGCATAATTATGTTCCAGCGCCCAAACGTCGGTATCCTCGCCATTATCACTGGTTTGGAAAACACCAGTGAGCCAGTAGTAAGGGCGGTTATGCGGATCCATCCGCTCATCAAATTCCTCGGCCCATTTGGCATTGGCCTGTCGGCTGATCTTGATCCCTTTTATATTGGCGCCAGCCGGAAAGTTTACATTTAATAAAGTGGCTGTAGGCAAACCATGCTCTAAAACCTGTAAGGCTATCTCCTTTACATATTTTAAGCAGTGCGAAAAATCGGCCTGTAAGGTATAATCATCCAATGAAAACCCGATAGATGGAATACTTTCAATGGCCCCTTCAACCGCTGCCGACATGGTACCAGAATAAAGGATATTTATTGAATTATTTAAGCCATGGTTGATGCCCGAAACACACAGATCGGGCTTTTTGCCTTTAAAGATCTTATTTACAGCAAGCTTAACACAGTCAACCGGTGTACCCGAGCAGCGGTACATTTCAACTCCTTCGTAAATATCAACCTGGTCTAACCGTAACGGTTTGCCAATGGTGATGGCGTGGCCCATGCCAGACTGCGGACTATCAGGCGCTACAACCACTACCCTGCCGATCCCGGCCATGGTATCCATTAAAGCTTTTATACCTGGGGCGGTTATTCCGTCATCATTTACAACAAGTATGGTGGGTTTGGATTTTTTCATTTCATGCAAAATTAATACATTTAACTTATGCCAACGGATGAAATGCACTAATGCTACCTGTTGTTTATGTAGAGACGCGATGCATCGTGTCTCCAGCTGATAGGCAACCCTGGAAAAACGGATAAATGGCGTATAAAGACGTGAAGCATCACGTCTCTACAATTATTAAATCACCTTCTTCACCCCCGGTATTCTAACAATCCCAGCAGCCAGCAAAAAACTCCCAATAACAGCCAGTGGTCCAACCACCAAAAGCTTTAAAGCCGGATCAATTACCCAATCCCTAACCATCATTGACAAGGAAATAAGCACCAGCGGGTGAAAAATATAAACCGCAAACGTGTACCGGGATAATTTATTAAGGATAGCCGACGATTTGTTCCACAATTTTTTGCCATAACAAAGCAGCATGGTTATTATTGAAATGCCAATTACCTGTTCCCAAACTGCGTATAATAGGGACTGCCAGTGCCATCCGCCTGAGAACCAGTCCATAGGCATATCCAGCTTCACTTTAATTATATAAAATAAAGGGAAACAAAGGATAAGGAATATTACCAGTATCAGCATTTGTTTACCTGTTTTTGGAGATAAAGTATTTAGCCAGTTATTTTTATAAGCCACTAAACCAAATATAAACAGTGTAATATATTGCGAAAAATGCCCCAGCTGAAAGCCAAGCGGCTTTAATACCCAGCCAACCGGGAATACCGTCCTTACTATAAAGCTGACAACACCAACAATTACGGCATGTAAAATAATGATGCCCGCAGAGGGCGCTGCCAGTTTTTTTGAAGCGCTATTTTTTATAACTTCCCGCCATAGCACATAAATAAGCGTAAACAATAAAAGTGCAGCCACAAACCACAGCACACCAAAATCAATCCAGGGGTGAAAGCCGCCCAGGTATTGCATATAAGTGATATGATGCCCCCTGGCAAAGTAATAAACCAGGTAGCTTAACATGGGCGAAAGAATAAAGGAATAAAACACCAAAGGTAAACCCAACCTCAGCAAACGATCACTTATAAAACGTACAGATCCTTTCTTGTCAAATGAAGGGCCGATAAAACAGGCTGATAGAAAAAAGAAAAAGCCCATAAAGAAAGCCTGGTTAATGGCCACAAACATCGTCATTGGAATAAGCGCACCTGCATTGGTTGTCTTTTGACTATAATACCATCCGCCGGGAGCGCCATAAGTAATAAAAGAATGATGCAGGATCACCAATACGGTAAGCAACACTTTCAGGTGGTTGATATAAAAGATCTTTTTAGGTTGTTCGGGGATAAGGGATGATTGTGAAGCAGACATAAGCTCTTGCAAAGTTTGAATAACATCCCAATAGACACCTGATACATTGATATAGTTGCAACAAGCACAAAAAAAGAGGCTGTATCAAAAGTAAAATCATGGTGAACTGAACAAAATTAAATTTTGAATAATAAAAACTCCGTGTTCCCTGTGTCTTCTTTGTGTGCTTTGCGGTTAATTTTTTACCGCAGAGATAGCAAAGAAGGCACGGAGATCACAGAGACCAAATATTGTTTTGAGAGTTTTTTAGATTTAAGTCTTTTGAGACAGCCCCTTTTCAAATGTCTGAATGTCTTTATAAACTGTTGAGCCACTTCACCAGCTCATCACGGGTTTTTCCCGTTTTTTGTTGCAGTTTTCCAAGCGTTTCGTCGTCCTTACCTTCTTCGTATACCAGGTCGTCATCGGTCAGGTCGCCGTAGGCTTGTTTTATTTTGCCTTTTAGCTCGTTCCAGCCGCCTTTTAATTCTAATTTGTCCATGATGTTTTTTATTTAGATGTGTTTGAATAACATCTTTAACACCAATTAGGTTTTAAGAAAACTGGTAAAGTATCAATAATGATATCGTAATTGAACAACCACTATAATATTATTTTCCACCTTATAAACTATGCGATGTTCATCCGTTATGCGTCTTGACCAGTAGCCGCTCCATTTATGTTTTAATGCTTCTGGCTTCCCAATTCCTTCAAAAGGTGATATTTGAATTTCTCTAAGAAGATCGGTTATTTTTTCGACGACTTTTTTATTTCCACTTCTCTTCCAATATTGTAAATGCTCTATGGCTTCTTTTGAAAAAGCTATTTCCATAGATCTTCGAGAGAGATTTTGACTATTTCGCCATTCTCTACTTGCTTTATGCTTTTATCGAGGGATAGTTCATTCGCTTTGCTTGCCATCAAATATTCCGTTTCGTCCATTTCTTTCTCATATTTAACATCAAACGCATCAAAAATAACTTTCAGTGCTTTTTCTTGTTCTTCGCTTTTGGGATGAATAGTTAGTGTTGACATCTTAATTAAAAATTAATCTCTAATAACAAATTTACAAATATTAAATTAATTTCCGTCTTGATTCCTGACTCTTACAGTCTTGACTCTCCCTACAACGCTCCTGCTTTTATCTCATCCACCACGCCCGGATCAAGCAGTGTAGAGGTATCGCCCAAATTACTGGTATCGCCTTCTGCTATTTTCCTTAAGATGCGTCTCATTATCTTACCTGATCTTGTTTTTGGCAAGCCGCTTACAAACTGGATCTTGTCGGGTTTAGCAATTGCGCCAATGATCCGCTGAACGGTCATTACTATATCTTTACGTGCAAGATCTTCATCGTCCTGCTGATTAGGGCAAACCACAAAGGCATACACGCCCTGCCCCTTTATATCATGCGGATAACCAACCACAGCCGATTCAACCACACTGCTGTGCATATTAATAGCATTCTCTACTTCGGCAGTACCAATCCTGTGTCCGGATACGTTCAGCACATCATCAACACGACCAGTTATCCGGTAATAACCATCATCATCACGCAGGCAGCCATCGCCGGTAAAGTATAAGTTTTCGTAGGTAGTGAAGTAAGTAGTGCGGCAGCGTTCATGATCGCCATAGGTTGTGCGCAGCATACCCGGCCATGGGAAACGGATACATAAATTACCGCTTACACCATTACCTTCAATCACTTTCCCATTTTCATCAACCAAAACAGGCTGTACACCCGGCAGTGGCAATGTAGCATATCCGGGTTTGGTTGGGGTGATGCCTGCAATTGGCGAGATCATAAAACCACCGGTTTCCGTTTGCCACCAGGTATCAACAATGGGGCATTTACCAAGTCCTATTTTTTCATCAAACCAATGCCATGCTTCCTCGTTGATAGGCTCGCCTACCGATCCTAATTTTTTTAGGGAGCTAAAATCTTTCCCTTTTAAAACATCATCGCCAAAGCTCATTAATGAGCGGATTGCGGTTGGCGCCGTATATAATATGTTTACCTTATATTTTTCAACTATATCCCAAAACCTGCCGGGCGTAGGCCAGGATGGGATCCCTTCAAACATTACAGTTGTGGCACCCTGGCTTAACGGTCCGTATGCTATATAAGAGTGCCCGGTTATCCAGCCGATATCGGCGGTACAAAAATAAACTTCACCCTGGTTATATTGAAAGGCATTGGCAAAAGTATAACCTGTATAAACCATATACCCTCCGCAGGTATGCACCACACCTTTTGGCTTGCCGGTTGAGCCGGACGTGTAAAGAATAAATAACATATCCTCTGCATCCATTTCCTCTGCAGGGCAGTCTACATTTCCCTGTGTTTCAACCTTTTTTATCTCATCTTCCCACCAAACATCGCGGCCCTTGATCATTGAAACCGGGATGCGGCTACGGGTAAGCACAATAACTTTTTCAATAGTAGGGCATTGTACCAACGCATCATCAATAATGCCTTTTAAAGGAATTGGTTTATTACCTCTGAAACCACCATCTGCAGTAATAACAAGCTTACAGGTAGCATCATTGATCCTGTCGGCAATTGATTGTGCCGAAAAGCCGCCAAATACTACGGAATGGATAGCACCTATGCGGGCACAGGCTAAAACCGCAATGGCCAGCTCGGGTACCATGGGCATGTAGATACAAACTCTGTCGCCCTTTTTTGCGCCGTTGTTTTTTAGCACATTGGCAAACTGGCAAACTTTATCATGCAACTGGCGGTAAGTTAATACCCTGTGATCTTCCTGCGGATCATTAGGTTCCC
>JAQBOS010000465.1 GCA_028287925.1 Mucilaginibacter sp.
TGTTAATTATGATGAATTAATACTGCTTGCCGGTGGAGCTTTTTTAACAGTTTTTGGAATTAGTAAGCTTAATGAACGCAGGAAACTAATTAAATCGGGTGTTAAGGTTGAGGGTGTTGTATTTGATATAGAAACAAGCAGGGGCACGGGATCGGATACGCGATCCACAACATACTATCCTGTAATAAGGTTTGTAACAGCTGATAAAGAATGGATAACAGAAAAATATAATATTGGAAGCAGTCCCTCAGTTTACAACGTTGGCGATAAAGTGACAGTAATTTATGATATAACTGATTATAAACATTTCCTGATAGATAATACCCAAACTAAATTGCTTGGCCCTGCCCTCATAGCTGTTGGAACACTATTAATTTTAGGGGTAATTATGTATTTCTTTATAAATCAATATCCATCATTATAAATATGATACATGCGTCTATTATATCCAATCAATTTTATCAGTGAAGAATAATTTCCTATCTTTCATTATGAAAAAACTGTTACTGTTATTTACGTTACTCGGCATAACCTGCACATTTGCCCAAACACCTCTCCAAATCCACCAGAAAGCAATCCTAATTGATACCCATAACGATATCCTTTCAAATATCGTGATAACCAAACAGGACGTTGGCAAGCTGCAAAGCACAGGCAACTTTGATTTGGTGCGTGCAAAACAGGGTGGACTTGACGGGCAGATCTTTTCTATCTGGTGCGGCGAGGAATACGGTAAAGGTGCGGCCTACGCTTTTGCCAACCGGGAAATTGATTCATTGTATGCCCTGATTACCCGGAACCCGGATAAAATAACATTGGTTCATAACTCAAAAGAACTTGAAAAAGCGGTAAAACAGCACAAAATGGCAGCCATGATTGGCGTTGAAGGCGGACATATGATTGAGGACAGGCTGGATTATATTGACAGCCTCGCTAAACGCGGTATGAACTATTTAACCCTTACCTGGAACAATAGCACCTCATGGGCAACATCTGCAAGGGATGAGGTTACTAAAAAGGACTCGTTAAAACATTTAGGCTTAACAGATTACGGCAAACAGATAGTAAAGCACCTGAACGAGCTGGGAGTTATGGTTGATATATCGCACGTTGGCGAGCAAACTTTTTATGATGTAATTGCCACCAGCACAAAGCCTGTAATAGCATCGCACAGCTGTGCTTATAGCCTTGACCCTAACAGGCGTAACATGAAAGACGCTCAGCTAAAAGCACTTGCAAAAAACGGCGGAGTGGTATGTGTGAATTTTTATAGCGGCTTTGTCGACAGCACTTATACCCCAAAAGTTGCAGTCTTTTTACATCAGCATAAAGCAGAGTTGGATTCCCTTTTCAAAATTTATCATGATGGCGACCTGGCCAATATCAGGCTGAATGTCATTTATAAAAGTGAGTCGGATAAGATCAGGCCACCATTAAGCCTGCTGATCAAACATATTGATTACATAGCCAAACTGATAGGAGTAGACCATGTTGGCATAGGCTCAGATTTTGACGGCGCCGAATCATACCCGCTTGGATTGGATAGCGTTAGTGATTATCCAAAAATTACTGAAGAGTTATTGAAATTAGGATATTCTGAAAAAGATATAGATAAGATCTTGGGTGGGAATTTTATCAGGGTGTTTAAGGCGAATACGGGGAAATAGCTATATTTATATGTTGAAATTATTATCCACCCTCGCATTCGCGATATTATTAAATCTGAGCTGCTTTTGCCAGGTTAAGAAAATTTACCTCAATTCAGAAGGGACATCTGTAAGCGGACCTAAAAAAGCTGCTTCCTACGTGCTGATCGAAAAACTAGCGGATTCCGCTTATTCCGTGCGTGAATATAATCTGCGCGACACAGTAATATTTAAAGGCACCTATAAGGACTCATTAATGAATGTTCCAAACGGGAGGTTTACTTATTATACGAAGAAAATTCTTCCTGAAGTACTTAACGGCGTAGCTAAAGGCTTCGACACAAATAACTATATAAGTAAAGTCGGTTATTTTTTGAACGGCGAAAAAACTGGTTTGTGGATTGAACTTGGTAAACGTAACTTCAAACGATGTTCGTATTTCTATAAGAACAATATGCTAAACGGAACTTATACCCGATATGACAATTATCATAAAGATTACATAATTGAAGAAGGAACTTATATAGACGATAAAAGAGAAGGCGATTGGAACTTTTACGGTTACGATACTTTAAAAACTCCTGTTGCAACGCAAATATATAAAAACAATAAAATTGTAAAAGAAATCACTCATTATAAGCCAGTGGAATTTCCAAACGGTATACCATTTTATTTAAAAAAAAGACTAAAGACATTAGATACAGTAATGCAAAACGGCTTTGAAGCAGAAATTACCATCGCCGAAAGTGGTGAAATTAAGGAGCCTAAAATTATTACTTTGTTCTCTGCTGAGGTGACTAATACTTTAGTAGACGTGCTTCGAAACATGCCGAAGTTTATACCGGAGTTTTACGATGGAAAGCCCAAAGCAAAGCGATATAAGTTTATGTTTGCCCGAAAAGTTAATGTATTGGATAACGGCGTCGACGTCATATTGGGAACGGATGTTGGAAATGGAATGATACTTACCCAGGTTTATGGTTCTCCCAGTAGTCATCGCAATTTTGATGAAAAAGAAGAATAAGTCCATACGCGGTAAATGATGGCATATAGCTGACCAATAAAATCCTCTTTTTTCTTACCTTTGGGCTTCAATTTTAAAAATACAAATGTCTCAAGATATCGAACACGTAAAATGCCTGATCATAGGCTCAGGCCCTGCAGGTTATACTGCTGCCATTTATGCTTCACGCGCTGATTTAAAACCTGTTATGTACACAGGTCTGCTTGCCGGCGGACAACTTACCCAAACTACAGATGTTGAAAATTATCCCGGTTACCCTGAAGGTATCATGGGCCCCGAGATGATGGAGAACTTCCGCAAACAGGCTGAACGTTTAGGTACTGACATCCGCTTTGGCTATGTTAGCTCGGTTGATTTTAGCAGTCTGCCGCATAAAGTGGTTGTTGACGAAAATAAAACCATTACTGCTGACACTGTTATTATTTCAACAGGTGCGTCAGCCAAATGGCTGGGGCTTGAATCTGAACAAAAATACAGCGGCTTTGGGGTATCTGCTTGCGCCACCTGCGACGGGTTCTTTTTTAAAGGGGAAGATGTAGCGATAGTGGGGGCTGGTGATACGGCTGCTGAAGAAGCAACCTATTTAGCCAAATTGTGCCGTAAAGTAACTATGATAGTTCGCCGCGGTGAGTTTAGGGCCTCAAAAGCGATGATGCACCGTGTGCTGAATACGCCAAATATCGAGATCCTGTATAATACCGAGACCAAAGAAATAGTTGGCGATGGCCAAAGCGTTACAGGTGTAACCGTTGTTAATAACCAAACAAACGAAGAAACTACTTTAAAGGTACAGGGATTTTTTGTGGCGATAGGACATCATCCCAATACTGAAATTTTTAAAGGCTGGATCCACATGGACGAAACCGGCTATATAAAAACCACCCCTGGATCAACCACCACAAATATTGAAGGCGTATTTTGCTGTGGCGATGCACAGGATCATATTTACCGCCAGGCAGTTACAGCAGCAGGCAGCGGTTGTATGGCAGCAATTGATGCTGAAAGGTACCTTGCAGCTAAAGAGCATGTGGTAACGGCTTGAGTTAGTGATTAGAGGTTAGGTGGGGAGTGATTAAATGACTAAATAAAACAACTAGTCGCTTTAAAATGTATATATTGCGATAAGATCAGCGAAATCAAAATAATCAGATTAAATCAGCGATCAAATCAACTAATCATTATAATCAACGGTACTATCATGGGAAAAGGCGATAAAAAAACTCGAAAAGGAAAAATAGCAATGGGCTCGTACGGTAAAACCCGGCCTCACGATCAGAAAAAGACAAAACCTGCTGAGGCTGCTGCTGAACCAGAAAAGAAATAATTTTTGATGTAAGTGAAACATTCTGATAATCAACATGTTTCACAGCGTTCCGGGTGTTCCGCTTATAAAAATGGAACGCTTGTCACATTAACTTAAAGCCATCCAGTTTAAATTGGATGGCTTTTTTATTGCAATTTAATTGAGATACAGATTTTTTACACCTGTAAATGGATGTTTTTTTCCAAAATCTGTTATCTTCACCACCTCGTTACTAAACCAACAAATTTTACTGTATGCATAAAAAGATTTTTATATCGCTATGTGTTTCCATGCTCCTTTTTACCGGACTGGTAAATGCACAGGACAATGACCCTAACATGGGCATAATACCTGCACCGGTTTCTCTTAAAAAATCAGCAGGTGAGTTCGTTCTAAGCCAGGAGACTTCATTATTAGCCGATAGTGTTACCAATAAAGCAGTTGTTTTTTTACACGATTACCTGCAAAATAAAGCAATGCTTAAGGTTAGGCTTAAACCCAATTCAGGAGCAGCTACCGCAAACAGTATAGTACTTACTTCAAAAGGCGCTGATAACTTACCTGAAGGCGGCTATAACCTAACCATAACACCACAGCAAATAACAATAACTGGTAAGGGTGCAGGTCTTTTTTATGGCATTCAATCATTAATACAATTAATCCCTGGTGATAAAGGCGCAATTGCAAAACTCCCTTGTTTGCAAATTGACGATTATCCCCGTTTTGGTTATCGCGGTTTAATGCTGGATGTTGGCCGTCATTTTTTCTCGGTTGAGTTTGTTAAAAAATATATCGACCTGATGGCTGCCTATAAGCTGAATAACTTTCACTGGCATTTAACTGACGACCAGGGATGGCGGATCGAAATAAAAAAGTATCCAAAACTAACCCAGATCAGCAGTCAGCGTGCGCAAACGGTTATTGGTAATTACCATGACCGTACCCCGCAACAGTTTGACAATACCCCATATGGTGGCTACTATACCCAGGATCAGATCCGCGATGTGGTAAAATATGCAGCCGACCGCTATATAAACATTGTTCCCGAAATTGAAATGCCCGGCCACTCTGAGGCTGTTTTGGCAGCCTATCCTGAGTTTAGTTGCGATCCGTCATTAACTACCTATAAAGTAGCTGAAACGTGGGGTGTATTCCATAATATCTATGAACCGTCTGACAAAACATTTAGCTTTTTGCAGGATGTTTTAACCGAGGTGATGGCATTGTTTCCATCTAAGTATATCCACATTGGCGGCGATGAGGTGCCAAAAGATGCCTGGAAAAAATCTGAATTCTGCCAAAAGCTGATAAAAAAGCTTAAGCTTAAAAACGAAGAGGAGCTGCAGAGCTACTTTATACAACGGATTGAGAAGTTTGTAAACTCAAAGGGACGCAGTATTATTGGCTGGGACGAAATTCTCGAAGGCGGCTTATCTCCAAATGCAACGGTAATGAGCTGGAGGGGCGAAGCAGGTGGTATTGCAGCCGCTAAGCAAAACCATAATGTGGTGATGACACCCGGAAGCGGTGGTTTATACATTGACCATGCACAAGGCAAAGAAAATGAGCCTTTAAGCATTGGCGGAAACGAGCCTTTAACAAAAATATACAGCTATAATCCAACACCTGTTGAGCTAACCGCCGATCAGCAAAAATACATAATGGGCGTGCAGGCTAATTTATGGACCGAGTATATCCCCACTGAAAACAAAGTGGAATATATGATATTGCCACGGATCCTGGCGTTATCAGAAGTGGCGTGGACGCCTTTGGCCAATAAAAACTATACCGATTTTGCCAATACCCGCCTGCCTGGCCACCTGGCCTGGTTTGATAAGAATAATTTAGATTACAGGGTGCCAACAGCAATTGGTGCAAAAGATACCATTATGTTTGGTAACCAATTAAATGTGAAACTAAAACCCTCAGTTGAAGGCGCAAAAGTTTATTACACCATTGACGGTTATAATCCACGCGAAACGGATATCGAGTATACCACCCCAATGACTTATAATGTACCGGCAGATCAGTATCGCGAATTAAAAACCATTGTTATTACCCCATCAGGCAAGCGCAGCCAGATAACCCGCGCTGTAATGTATAACAAAACACTTTTGCCTGCTATTAATGGCCAAAACACCAACAAAGGCTTAAAATACAAATTATACACAGGTGAATTTACCAGCGTAAGCCAACTAAATAACGCTGCTGTTATTGATAGTGGTGTTGCAGTTAGCTTTAATACAGCCGACATTAAAAAAAATATAAAAGGCTTTGGCGTAATATATACCGGGTTAATTCGTATTGATAGTGATGGGGTTTATGGATTTTCAACAGCTTCGGCAAATGGATCTGCGCTATTAATTGATGATCAGCCGGTTGTTGATAATGATGGTAAACACGGTGTGTTTGACCAGGGTGGGGCAGTGCCTTTACAAAAAGGATATCACAAGATCACCATAAAATATTTTGATGCTGCCAGCAATGGCAGTGTAAAGGTGTTTATGACCATCCCTGATTAACCAAAAGGCGAGGTAACTCCGGATATGATGTTTAATTAAGATTTTTATGATTTACAAATACCGTTACTGTTTTTTAATGTTGATCTGCAGCATTTTGATGGTAAGTTGTTCGGAAGATAAAAAACCTGAAAGTACAGTTGTTGTACCAAAAAAGCCGGTCATAATGGCGCCTTTCAGGTTTCATACGCTGATTGAGGTTTCGCCCGGACAGGACTATGACGTATTGAGCTGGGGGCGTGGTTCAACTAAAACAGGTGCGTTTGAAATCCTGCATTCCGATTCGGCAGCTGCTAAGTTTACTACCACCACCGGCGATCTCGATGGCGATATTGTGAATGCCTATAACTCAGATATGGATCTGGATGGCAACCCGGAAATATTAATCCAGGCCAAGGGAAAGGACACCATAAACTACACTAATATTTATGCTTTTGAGTTCAGTAATAGCGGTCCGCACAAGCTTGATTTTCCAAAACTAACCCGGTCACAAAGAACAGGTTACCGTGGTGATGATAATTTTTATATTAAAGACGGGATGCTGATCCGCGAGTTCCCGATTTACGATGGCAACACTAAAGCTGCGAAATTAACAGGGGCAAAGCGCCAATTTCAATATGGGTTACGCAATAATGAATTTACCATAAAGCAATTGAGTAAAGATTCAACAAAAGTGGGTGCTGAACCAAAGCAAGTTGCTCAAGAACCTGTTAAAAAGAAGGAAACTGAAAAGAAGCAAACTACCAGTAAAAAATCAAAGAAAAAGAAACATAGAAGGCATCACAGCAGTGATGATGATAATAATTAAAGCATAACTACTTTTGTCATTGCGAGGTACGAAGCAATCGCGAACTATACAAGTTCTACACCTTTCTATCCGCTCTGTAAGGTTCGCGATTGCTGCGCTCGCAATGACATGATTTATTACTTCATCACCGGCACATTTATAAAACTATCATTTCCCCACCCGATCTTTAACGGTTCTTTAGCATCTTTAATAGTTTCATCGCTCACATCCTTGCCAGTACCATAGTTTACCTGTGCAAAGGGATTTTTATCAATGTTTAAAACCACAAGCAAACGGCTGCCTTTACTTAATTGACGGCTTACCATCCGCGTTCTTGAAAAAGGGATTGTTTCAGTTACACTGGGATGCAGCAGTTGCCTTACGCTCATATCCCTTGCATAGCTCGCACGACCAAGGTAATAGGAGAGTTCAAAACAATCGCCATTGGGCATTACCTCATACAAAACAACGCCAATATCCATGTCTTTTTTGTTGATAATGGCTTTCAATTCACCACTGAAGATTCCGTTAACCTCCATAGGTTTATCAAATGGTTTGCTGATAAAGAACAGGCCATTGCTGCGGTCGAGCTGTTTTTTGATGATAGGATCGGGGTAATAATCATTGTTTGATGTTTTCCGGTCGGCAAGGTCAACCTCCTGGTAAACCGAGCCGGGTTTAAGTGGCTTTTTATCTGTTAATTTATAATTGCTGTCCGCTTTAAAATTAGTCAGGTATAGCTTTAATGTTGCATTGCTCATTTTGGCTATTGATGGGGCATGTTTCCAAACGTTGGCGCCCATTACTTCATAATTGATTTTATCCTTTAAAAGGTCCGGTTTTTTGCCGCCTTTAAGGATATAATCAAACCATTGAAAGGTAAGCTCTTTGGTATGGATAAGCGCGACCGGATCAACAGTGTAATCTCTTAAAACCGGTGTGCCTCCCTGCTGCGTACCAAAATGATCATATGGGCCAATCAATAAATAGTGATTGGCTTTGGGATTGTATTTATAATGCTCGAGCAGGTAACGCATTCCCGAAATTTGCCCGTCGTCATAATAACCTTCAATGGTTAATACCGGGATGTTTATTTGGGCGAAGTCTGTTTTGTAAGGCACCATAGCCTGCCAGTATTTATCATAGGATGGGTGGCTAAGCCATTTTTGCAGCCACGGATTTGGCGTACCATCCACGCTATCAACTTTTCGGAAAGCTGCACCGCTTTGGTACCAGTTATTGCGCAGGTTCCGCCAGCGCTGGTTGTCGTTATTCACCGCATCATCTACATATTTGTTGTTGGTTACATAAAATGCCCATTGGTAATTTACATTCAGGAAAATATTGTTTTCCATTGGCACGCCTTGCCCCGGGATAGCCGCTACATAGGGCACAATGGTTTTAAGCGCCTTGTTCATGTGTTTTGTTGCGGCCCATTGTGCATAACCTGAATAGCTGCCGCCATACATGCCAACCTTGCCATTGCTCCAGGATTGTTTGCTTATCCAGTCTATCACCGTATTTACGTCGCTGGGTTCATGCTCATAAGGCTCAATGGGGTCAGGGCTAAGACGTTTGCCCCTTGTATCCGCAACTATGCCAACATAACCATGCGCGGCTGAATACCTTGCCTCTATCATGCTTCGTTCAAGGTTTGAATAAATAAAGAACATCAATGCAGTTGGCTGCGGTGTATTGATTCCTCTTTTTCGCACCATAACAGCTGAAAGTGTTGCACCATCTTTTGTTTTGATGAACACGCTATCCTGTATAATATACCTCCGGTTATCATCCTGTTTTAAAAGCACTTTGGTAACAGGTTCAATGTTTTCAAAAACAGTAGCTATGTTATAACTATTACATAATGATATTGCGTAATCAATATTTAAACTATCCTTTTGAGCGTATGAATTTAGTGTTGAATTGAAATCATTCTTCAATTCTCCTGCTCCGTTACGCGTTGTAAAAGCAGTAAAAATATAAGCGGCGCTTTTATCATCAAGCTTGCTTAACAGATTAGTGAACAATTTTGTAAAAGCATTTTTAAATGGAACGCCCAACGTTTGCTGTTCAATTTTAGTACGGGCAAATAGTTCATATTGTGCAAAAAGCAGATCTGTAAATTGTTGATTATCTGCTTTATTAATAGCCCGTAATGAAGTAATTGAAGTGAGTGCATCGTTGTATTTTTCTGCAGTTATTTGCAGCCGGAACAGGTTGTTTAAATAGGTGGCTTTATTACCTGTTGAAACGTATTTGTGAATGATCTCATCGGCTAAAAGAGACATTTGTTTTGCAACCGCAACACTATCCGCAGCATTTATCCTGTGGAAATAAACCTGCTGGGCCCGGCAAAAGGTTGTGGAAACAAGGCATAGCAATGCCATACAGCGTATTCTGTTCATGATATTTTCTTAATTAATTGTTGATTTATATTTTCATCAGCTTTTTAAGCTTTACTGATTGCCGGTCTGATGCTTCAACTGCTTCTCCAGTCTTCAGCAGCAGTTTTAGTCGTCCTTCAGTGGCAGGTATTATTTTTTCAATATGTTTCAGGTTGATGATCTGCGCGCGGTTTATCCTGAAAAATGTAGCTTCATCCAGCTTCTGTTCTAATAAGTTTAATGAGCTTTTTAGAAACACATTTTTATCTCCAAAATATAATCGTGCATAATTATCCATTGATTCAATTAGGTGAACATTGCTCCAACTTATAAAGTGGTATTGCTGCCTGTCTTTAACAAAGATCCGATCATCATTCGATCGCACGCACTTAGCCTTCACCTGCTCCATTGCCTTTGCAAAGCGTTCCTCGCGGATAGGTTTCATCAGGTAGTCAATAGCGCTAACCTCAAATGCCTTTACAGCGTACTGATCATAAGCTGTAGTAAATATCACTTGTGGCACACGGTCGAGCGATTCAAGCAAGTCAAAACCTGATTTTTCAGGCATCTGGATATCCAGGAACAGCAGGTCCGGGTGTTTTTGATCGATCAGTTCTTTTGCTTCGTCTGCATTTTTTGCCTCACCTACTATTTCCAGCTCAGGATAGCCTTCCAATAGTTTTTTAACCTCCTCCCGGGCATTCCGCTCATCATCAATAATAATTACACTTAGTTTTTTCATACTGATGGAAGGGTTATGATAGCCAGAACAATATCATGTAATTCCCCGCTTATGGTAAAGCCGGCTGAACCTTTGTATTGCAGTTGCAATCTTTCATTCAAATTCTTCAAACCAACACCGTTTTCGTCCTTATGGAGATCCAGCCTCCCCTGGTTTTGAACACTTATTTGAATTGACCCGGCTGATCTTTCTATTTTTACAGTGATCAATCCGCCATTTTTTATTTTTGCTACACCATGTTTAACTGCGTTTTCAACAAGTGTTTGGATGCTGAGCCTTGGAATACGGGCAGATTCCAAATCATCAGCTATTTGAATGGTATATTGCAGGCGTTCTTCAAATCTTAGCTTTTCCAGTTCCAGGTAATCTTTAATCAAGTTAATTTCATCCTGTAGGCTTACCTGCATAATATCACCGGCGTAAAGACTCGTCCTCAGGATGTCGGATAATAAGTCGATAGCCCTCCTGGCCGATTTTGGATTTTCAATAACCAGCGCTTTTATATTGTTTAACGAATTGAAAAGGAAATGAGGGTTAAGCTGAGCCGATAAATTATTTAGTTGTGCATCGCGGGTGATGATAGCCAGTCGTGCATTTTCGCGATTTGTGCGGATCTCCCGTTGGGCATATTGATACATATGGTAGGCCAGTAGCCAAATGGACATTAACCTGATACCACCGATAAAAATGACTTGTGAACTTTCTTTAAAGAAACGGAGATAACTTTCTGAAAATGAAGTAAAAAAGCAAACTCTGAGAAGATATAATTTAAGCGTGGTGGCCAGGGTATAAGCAATCCCCAAAACAATTGCAGCCGGTATGATCCGTTTAAGCAACTGCCCTAAATTTAAGTTTTGGAAGTTATGTTTTAAAGCAAAGTTGCGGTACAAATGTGTAAGCAAAATGCAAATAAGCATATCGGTGATGAATTGCAATACGCCCAATACCCAATTAAAATTACCGCTTATAAAACCATTATATTCCCAATACAATGCAGCAACCGACCAGCCGGTAAGCTGGCATTTCCAGTATAATGATATGGTGGTTTTCTTTTCCAATTATTGCTTCAACTAAGATATTAACCAAAGCAACGAAAACTATCATCAACTTAAAAGATAAAGTACATGAGTGCGGTGTTATGGGGATGGATGACTGGTGATGTGCCAAAATAGGTTTACAATAGTTAATTAGAGTTTAAAAAATATGTTAATTATAAATTAG
>JAQBOS010000470.1 GCA_028287925.1 Mucilaginibacter sp.
GTTGGTTGTCAATTGACGTTACCGCTACTATCGGATAAATGAGCAATATGCCCCGTGCCTACGGCACTCATGTTCGTTGCTCGTGATACCGCGGGTTGAAACCCGCGGCTACAATATGTTTCGGGCCGATGGCCCTTTGCGGAGCGACGTTTAACATCTGCGTTGCACAGTTCATTTCTTTGAGGCTACAATATGTTTCGGGCCGATGGCCCTTTGCGGAGCGACGTTTAACATCGGCGTTGTACAGTTCATTTCTTTGAGTATTATCGTCTCATGGGCCATTACTTTCTCAAGATGGAGCAAACAAAATAGCTTGATAATGAGCGTGTTTCACAGCGTTCCGGGTGTTCCGCGTGGAAAAATGGAACGCTTGCCCCCCCTTCAGAAGCAAATGCTTCTTAACCCAAAACCGTACGCCCAAATGCCCGCTTCCATTACAACGTACACATTTTCATTATATATAGTATTTTAATTATCAATAAGTTATAAGTTTGGAACAGCGATTGCATTTAAAATTTTCAATTGAATAGTTATACTTTCCATATCACCCCCTATGACCTGGCTTTTGTTGGAGCGATATTTATCGGGCTGACTTTTGCCTCGCTCTTGTGGTTCACCAAAAGGATCAACCGGGCCGCAAACCGGTTTCTTTGCCTGGCGCTAGTAACTATCGTTTTGTGGATGGTTTGGATATTGGGCATTGACATCAGGCTGGGGGTGTACTTTCCCCGCTGGAGCTGGCTGCCACTGCAATTTTCGCTGACACTTGGCCCCCTGATCTATTTTTATGTGCTTAAAATAACCAGGCCGGAACCAAAACTCCGCTGGAAGGAGCTGCTGCATTTCAGCCCTTTGTTGTTGCAACAGGGTGTTTTGGTATTGGAGATCAGGGAGAGCACAAGGACGGGTGCTGTCACTTATGAAACAGTAACCTTTCAGCAATTGAACCCGGTATTGCAATTACTGGCGTTTATTTCGGTTGCCACCTATTTGTATTGGTCTTTCAGGCTGATAGAACGCTTTTATCAACGGCTGGAATTTAATAATTTGAGTGACCGCTACCGGTACGAATTGCGGTGGCTGCATCGTTTACTGACCAGCTTCGGCCTGTTATGGCTATTGTGGATCCCTTATACCGCCATGGATTATTTTTATTACTATCGCCAGCCAGGCATCCATGCTTTTTATCCTTTGTACCTGCTGTTGGCGGTGGTGTTGATCTGGATTGCGGTCAAGGCTCTTTTCAGGCCGGAAGCCGGAGTGTCGATCCAGGCAATTCCTGTTTCAAAACCATTGCCGCCGGCAGCATTGAAGCAAAAAGGCGTTTGGCTAAAGAAAGCAATGGAAGCCAACTTGTACTATCAGGACCCGGAACTGAGCTTGAACTCACTGGCTGAAAAACTTGAGCTGGGTCCTCATGAATTATCCCGGATCATTAATACGGTGCTTAAAAAAAGTTTTAATGATTTTATCAATGAATATCGCGTTGCTGACGTTATTCAGAAAATGCAGGACCCTGCTTATGACCATATCACCCTGCTGGGTATTGCATTTGAATCGGGATTTAACTCTAAAACTACTTTTAACCGGACTTTCAAACAAATGACCGGGAAAAACCCGGCAGAATATAAAAACGACCTGAAAAAAGGAGGTCCATCTTATAACTTGGGGCGCTATCCCCGTTTTGCGGCGGTAATTTCGAATCACGAAGCCACTTCTAAGTGGTCTACTGGAAATTTAACCCGCAACTATATGTTTAAAAATTATTTCAAGATCGCAGTACGACAACTCCGCAGACAAAAAATGTATGCGGCCATCAAGATCGGGGGCTTTGCTTTCAGCATTGCAGCCTGTTTGTTAATTGCCTTATATATCCGCAACGAGCTGAGTTACGATAAGTCGTACCCCGATGCAAACCGCATTTTCCGCGTGGTGATGGTGTATACCGATAACGGCACCGTTGGAAAAGGCCCGGAATGGCCGGCGCCACTGGCCAAAACGCTGAAAACGGATTTCCCGCAAGTTGAGTTTGCCGGCCGCCTGATGCCCAATACCCTGATGGGCGCCGGTACAGCTGAATTGCGCCGCGCAGACCAGGTGCAAAACAGCTACGAGGAAGGCATAACCTTTGCCGATCAAAGTATGCTGGACATACTAAAATTACCGATGGTTTATGGCGATCGTGCCAGCGCGCTGGCACGATCGCACACGGTGGTGTTGTCAAGAAGGAAGGCCGACAAATACTTCCCCGGGCAGAACCCGGTGGGTAAGCTGATGTACTTTAATAACGATAATACGCAGGCTTACACTGTTGGCGGAGTGATGGAAAACTTTCCAGCCACCTCGCACCTGCAATACGATTTTATGGTAACCTTAACGGGAAAGGAGTTTTGGCAGGGCGAGCAAAATGCCTGGGGGAATTTTAACTATTCTACTTATGTGCTGCTTAAGCCGGGCACAGATGCAAAAGCTTTTGAGCAGAAAATTACGGCCGAAATTGTTAAAAAGTATTTCCTGCCGAACATTATAAAAGGCGGCGCAAAAAACCCCGCACAGGAAGCGGCTAAGATTCATATTACGCTGCAGCCGGTTACTGATATCAATCTGTACTCATACGATATAAGGGATGGCCTTCAGCATGGCGACATCCGCTTTACCTGGCTGTTTGGCGGCGTTGCGGTGTTTATCCTCATCATTGCCTGCATTAATTTTGTAAACCTCGCTACAGCCAAATCGGCTAACCGGGCTAAGGAAGTTGGTTTGCGCAAAGTAGTCGGCTCCAACCGTAGCGGGCTGATCAAGCAGTTTTTAACCGAGTCGCTGCTGTATAGTTTCCTTTCTTTCATCATTGGTTTATTGCTGGCCTGGCTCTTGCTGCCGTATTTTAACTCGCTTGCCTCCAAATCATTAACCATGCCATGGGGCGAGTGGTGGTTGCTGCCGGTTGTGTTGGTTTCGGCCGCTGTTGTCGGCGTCGTGGCAGGTTTATATCCAGCCTTTTACTTGTCCGGCTTTAAACCCGTACAGGTTTTAAAGGGCACGCTCAGCACCGGCAGTAAAGGTTCGTTATTGCGCAACAGCCTGGTGGTGTTCCAGTTTACCGCATCCATTATACTCATCATCGGCACCATGGTTATTTACAACCAGATGCATTATATACTTAACCAAAAGGTTGGTTTTGATAAAGACCAGGTGGTAATTGTACAGGGCGCCAATACGCTGGGCGATAAAAACGTGCGTAGCTTTAAAACCGAACTGCAAAAACTGGCTTCGGTAAAAAGCGTCTCCATCAGCGACTACCTGCCAATTGAAGCCGGCAGCAAACGCAACGGCGATGGTTTTACTATCGAGGGAAGAGAAACGCTCGACGCGCACGTGCAGGGTCAGTTGTGGCAGATAGACGATACCTACCTTAAAACATTGGGGATGAAACTGGTTGAGGGCCGCAACTTCTCGTACGATATGTCTGACGATACCGCAGGCAAAACCATCATTATCAATCAAACGATGGTAAAAAGGCTCAACCTTAAACATCCTATTGGCGCACGCATTTCTAACGGCAATGCAGGTACTGTGATAGGCGTGGTGGCGGATTTTAATTTTGATTCGATGCACCGCGAAATCGAGCCGTTGATATTGCATTTCGGCCTGAGCCCATCATTGGTTAGCATAAAAGTTAAGGGCCAGGACATGAAAAACACCCTGCAATCTATTACCGCCACCTGGAAATCATTTGCGCCAAATCAGCCCATCCGATACACTTTTATGGACGAAAGCTTCGCCAGCATGTATGCCGACGTGCAGCGCATGGGCCATATTTTCACAACGTTTGCCATACTGGCTATTATCATCGCCTGTTTGGGCCTGTTTGCCCTTTCGGCATTCATGGCCGAGCAGCGCAGTAAGGAGATCGGCATCCGCAAAGTGCTGGGTGCCAGCGTGAGTGGCATTACTACGTTACTATCGGTTGATTTTTTAAAACTGGTAGCCCTGGCCATCCTCATCGCCTCGCCGATAGCCTGGTGGGCCATGAACAAATGGCTGCAGGGATTTGTCTACCACACGCCGGTACAGTGGTGGATTTTTGCTGCGGCAGGCCTTGCTGCAATATTTATCGCGCTGATCACCGTAAGTTTCCAATCCATAAAAGCAGCATTGATGAACCCGGTAAAGAGTTTAAAGGCGGAGTGAGGAATTAGTAGCAGAAAAGGAGGTGAACGGTTAAAGGCTAAAGGTGGTCAGCCAATAAACGTGCGATCTGAGATTTGGTTGAAACACGATGTAGTGCGTTCCGGTGTGATATCCGGGACGCATTTTTATATCCGAAAAGGTAAGTATAATACGCTCAATACCCCCCCTTTAACACCATTAAAAGATGTTATTTACAACAATTTGATTATTTGTTTTTAAGCTGTACAGCAGCGCTAAAAGAATGGAGAGTTTTGATACGTGGAGCAGATCCTGCAGTTTATTTAAAGCCTTGTATAACAGTTTGTATGCTGAATTTACATTGATGCACATAATATCTGCAATCTCTTCATAGCCAAGGCCTTCGTAAAAGCGTAAATAAATAATTTCCTGCTGACGTGCCGGGAGTGCTTGAATAACAGATTTTATTCCGGCCTGTAGTTTCTTTTCTTCCTCATCGGCAATATATTGATGATCAAACGATACTTCAAAAGCAAAAGAATAGTCGTCCTCAATACCTACAAACTTTGAGCCTGATTGTAGTTTTCTAAAAATGATACTGCGTAATGATTTAAATAAATAGTTCTTTACAGATTCCGGGCTGCCTAAATTCTGTTTAGTGTTCCATAGTTTTACAAATAAATCGTGTACAGCATCTTCAATAAGGCTAAGATCGCCTGTAAACTTATGGCCGTAATTATTTAAAAGCTTGAAGTAATTATTATAGAGCTCGGCGTATGCATCCCAGTCGCCCAACTTAAACGAACTCCACAATAAAATATCTTTTTCGCTATTTACTTTTGCAGAAGTCATAAGCTACAACCTTCGAAATTCATCTTTGATTCATCAATAACATTATGAATATAGTTTTATTTTTTAAATATTATTAATATTTTCTTAATAAACAACTCATATGTTGCAAATTTTTTAATTATGTAAGAGATTGGGCCTATAGGCTTATTAGCCCCGGCAAATTACAGGCTGGCATGTGTACCAATACTGTTCGGAAGGCTGTCAACCCCGCATTTTGTCATTCTAAAATATAAAATCCACTGGATTCAGAAGGAGGAATGACAAGGGTGGGATGGGATGGTGAGCCTGTAGAACCACGCGGGCAAAGGCCTATACACCCTGCTTAGCAGGCGGATAGGCCACTGCGCACGTCGCCCTTCGACAGGCTCAGGGTGACACCCCATTGTGTGTTCAATATAACTTGTCGTGGGTAACGAGAGCGAAGAACTATCTCTTGAGTTTCGGCGAAAAATCTTCAACGCGCCACAAAAATACGGATAAGTATAGCGGCGACTTGTCAATTTCATAAGATTCTTCACTGCGTTCCAAAATGACAAAGGGTGGTGTAAAATGGATATATGGATGGATGCCGCGAAGGTCCTTTTCGGCTTGCTATCTTCGATAAAGCGTTTCGACATTTATTTGAAGCCATTACTACCGACCAGGAGCCGGAGTATGCCGATGTTGGCTGGGACATTACCCAAACCGCTATAGTAACGC
>JAQBOS010000066.1 GCA_028287925.1 Mucilaginibacter sp.
AATTGCTTAAGTGGATTTTATTAGTGAAATTCGGCTCCTCAGAGATGGTCAGATCGGCACATACCCGAAGGAATATAAGGTTTTAAGTTTTCCATTGGCAACTCCACAACTTAAAACTAACTTAACATAAGGAATATAACTTTGCATGCAATTAGTCATGGAAAGTTTTACAGATATAGTGCTGCTGGCGCAGATCAGGGATGATGACCATGACGCTTTTGATATATTATTTGAACGTTACTGGAAAAAACTCTATCAAACCGCCTTTGCGAGGTTGGATGATGATACTATTGCCCAGGATGTGGTGCAGGAAATTTTTATAAAGATCTGGCAGCGCCGCAAAAGCCTGGAGGTTCATACCTCATTTGAAAATTACCTTCAAAGCGCCGTTCGTTTTGGGGTGATCAGTCATTTCCGTTCAAAAAAAGCAAATGACGTGCAATTGCAAAACGCATTGGAGCGGATCAACCTGCTCGAAGACTCCATCGGCTCACTCACTGATTACTTTGAACTGGAGAAAACATTGGAGGATGCGGTGAACTGTATGCCCGAAATGCTAAAAAAGGTTTACCTGCTGAGAAGTGAAAACCATTCGGTAAAGGCCATCGCTGGCCAGCTTGGCCTTGCCGATCAAACCGTAAAAAACTACATTACCGAGGTATCCCGCCGTCTCCGCATCACCATCGCCGAAAAATATCCCGAAAAGCATTTGACCTATTCGGCGCTCCTCCTTTTACTTCTTCACAAATAATTAACATAAACATCATCTTAATTATAAGTACCAAAGGCAGCAATCAGCGACATAATGCTGAGAATATAGACAATGGATATTTATAAGTTCAGAAAAAAACTAATACGTTACTTAAAAGGGAAGTCGAACGAAACTGAAAATGCCTTAGTAGAGGCATGGTACAAATCATACGGGCATGATGAGCAGCCGCTTGATAAAAATGAGGAAGAACGGATCAGGCTTTCTATTCAAAGCAAGGTAAAAACAGCCACATCAAAACTTGTTATAATAAAAATGCCCTTATTTCGGGCTGCCGCCACACTGCTTTTTGTTACAGGCATAGCTGTGCTTGTTTGGCGCCTGCAGACAGGAAAAAATGAAAAGGTAGACTACTACACCGTACAAACCGGCACAAACGAAATAAAGCAGCTTACGCTTTCTGACAGCTCAATGATTTGGGTTAACGCCGGGAGCCGGATCCGGGTACCGGTATTATTTAAGGGAGACCTGCGTGAGATAGATCTGCAGGAGGGCGAAGCATTTTTTAATGTAAAAAGAAACCCGCAGCCCTTTATTGTGCATACAAGGGGATTAAACGTACAAGTACTGGGTACATCATTCAATATCCAATCTTATAAAAAACTAAAAAGCATTAGGGTAACTGTTGCCACCGGTAAGGTTGGCGTAACAAAAGATAATCATATCCTGGCCATGTTGTTGCCCGGACAGCAGGAATGTTATAACCTGGTTACCGGCAAAGGGCAGCAGCTAAACGTAAACACTGACCAGGCACAAAGCTGGAAAGAGGGGGCGACCTATTTAAAGGAGGTCAATTTTGAAGAACTGGCTCTTTGTATTAAAAATATCTATGGATTATCGCTTAAAACGACCGACAACAGGATCAGCGCTTATCGTTTCACTTTGCAGGTACAGCACAACCTGCCTGCAGGCGAAGTTTTAAAAGTGATTGGCCAACTGCACAATACGCATTTCAGAAAGGAGGGTAATGAAGTAACCCTCTATTAAACAAAAAACGGCCCTGTATACACAGAGCCGAATTATTTTTTGCAGGATGAGGACGGCCATCCGCACCTGCAACGCTCAGTAATTTATTCACCATCACAAAGCAAAACAAAAATATGAAATTCTATACACAGTTATGGAAGCAATTTATGCGCATTACTATATTATCTTTTAGCATTTTACTAACGCTCGGGCTGCTCACCGGGCAGGCATCTATTGTGGATGCCCAAAACCTCGACAAACGGGTCGACATAAAATTCGACCGTGAAAACTTGTACGATGCGGTTAAACAGATAGAGCAAAAAACCAACCTGGCATTTGCCTATGATGCCGATTATTTAGGGTTGAGAAGCAAAACGGTAAACCCAACAGGCTTTACCGGTAAAACTTTACAGGAAATATTGTTTCATCTTTTCAGAGGCACAGGCATAGCCTTTAAGGAAGAGGCCGGCAATATTTTATTATTTAAGCAGTTGTCGGGTAAAATTACCGGTAAGGTAGTTGATGAGAACGGCGAGCCATTGCCGGGCGCATCCGTAAGGGTTCTTGGCACAAGCTACGGCGCAGCCACCGACGCAAACGGAAACTATAGCCTCACCATCCCCGAAGGGACTTATACTATCGAAGCCTATTTTGTGGGCTCAAAAAATGTGGAGATGAAGGATATTGTGGTTTCTTCCAATAAGGAAATGGTGCTTAACATCACCATAAAGGGCGGCAGCATGTTAAAGGAAGTTACCGTAAGTTATGGTAAACAACGCGCTGCCGAGGTAACCGGCTCAATCACTCAAATTAATGCTGCTTCTTTACAGGATATGCCTGTAGGCCAGTTTGCCCAGCAATTGCAGGGAAAGGCAGCCGGGGTTCAGGTTTCAGAAACCAGTGGGCAGCCGGGGCGTGGCATGTCGTTTCGCATCCGTGGCGCAGCATCATTGGCTGCAGATTATCAGCCATTATTTGTTATTGATGGTTTACCTATTACAGGCAGCATTAACAACATCAACCCCGATGAGATTGAATCGTTTACCATATTAAAGGATGCGTCGGCCAGTTCGTTGTACGGTTCGCGCGCGGCAAACGGGGTGATCCTGATCACTACCAAACATGCTAAAAAAGGCGAATCGAACATAACGTTCAACAGCAACTTCGGGATGCAGAAAATACCTGAAAACAAGGTGCCTAAAATGATGAACGCCACCCAGTTTGCCGAGTTTATGAAGGAGCGCTGGGAAGATAAAGTTAAGTACGAGGGCCTCGACCCAATAAAAACCCCGCTCGATGCACCTTACGTAAACCCGGAAGCCAATGGTGTGGGTACCGATTGGTTTCACTTGCTTACGCGATCTGCACCTATTCAAAGCTATGATCTTACCGTTCAAACTGCCCGGGAAAAATCATCATCAACAGTAGTAGCCGGTTACCAGGCGCAGGATGGTGTGGTTATAAATACAGGCACAAAACTTTTTACGCTGCGAATAAACCAGGACCTGGCCTTAAGCAATAATAAGTTAAAGATCGGCTTCAATCTTGCGCCAAGCTACCGTTTGGATCATAACAACAGGTTAACTACCGATGGTGTTGGCGGGATCTTTGAAAGGATCTTTGAGGCGAGCCCTTTGATCAGCCCTTATCAGCCAGATGGCAGCTATTCACCGTCGGTAGCATCGCCGGGCATGGTCTCGTATCTTAATCCGCTGGCCATCCTCCAAAAAACCAAGGATGATTATATCACCACCCGCATCCTGGCAAATGGTTACTTAAATTACGAGCTTTTCACGGGGTTGGTCCTGAAAACAAACCTGGGGGTAGACAAAGGAGCCGAAACCCGCAATCAGTTTGCGCCTTCGGTAACTACCAATGCCCCGGCTACAGGTTTGGCAAGTTCGGTTGATAACTATTCATGGACGGCAGAAGCAAATCTTCAATACAACAAAACAATTGCCAACGATCATAACTTTGAGGCCCTGGTTGGCTACTCTGCACAACGGTTTAATTCCGTAAGCAGCTCGGTATCTGGTACAGGCTTTCCAAGCGATGATATTCCATATCTCAGCGCCGCAACTTCAATAAGTGCAGGTTCAAGCACCACTACACAGTATTCGCTGCTCTCGACCATAGCCCGTTTAAACTATAATTATAAAGGTAAATATTTATTGCAGGGCGCTGTACGCAGCGACGGTTCGTCCAGGTTTGGCGAGGATCGTAAATATGGATTTTTTCCTTCGGTATCGGCAGGCTGGATCATTAGTGACGAGAACTTTATGGAACGGTTTAAAAATATCGGCCTTTTAAAGATCCGCGCCAGCTATGGCATCACCGGCAATAACAACATCGGTAACTTTACGGCGATCCCTGTTTTGGGCAGCTTTAACTATATCCTGAACGGCACCGTAGTGCCCGGTGAAACCATCAGCACCTTGGGGAACTCCGAACTTGCATGGGAGCGGAACAAGCAATTTGATGTGGGCCTTGATCTGTCGATGTTTAACAACCGCGTAAGTTTCACTTACGATTATTACAATAAAGTATCTGACGGCTTGATCCAGGCAAGGCCGATTCCAAGGGCATCCGGCTTTACCACCATCAATTATAATGTAGGTAATTTTGCCTTCTGGGGGCACGAGTTTACTTTAAACACCGTGAACCTGACAGGCCCAGTAAAATGGAGCTCAAAACTGAATATCTCTATCGATATGAATATCATCAAAAAAC
>JAQBOS010000527.1 GCA_028287925.1 Mucilaginibacter sp.
TCTTCATAAAAAAACAAATTTTGACTTAAGACACACGACTTAAGACTATTGACTTAACACCCGGACCGAAATAAATTTAACCCGGAATGGTGGATATAAAAATAAAATCGTATGTTCGGCTGAATAATTTAAGCGATACAAAAATGAATATCAACGATATAATTGCCCACCTGCCCAATTTAAATAAAAGAGAAAGGACACAGCTTCAAACCGCATTATTTGAATTGCAGTGTGATCTTGATTTGAAGGAAGCTATCCAGGAAAACCTGGAAGACATAAAAAGCGGCCGGGTAAGCTCGCATGCTGCTGTAATGAGTGAGATAAGAGCAGCTCTTTAATCCCAGATCTTCGGCCTGTCAACATCAAGGATTCGTAAATACGAAATTATGTTCCCTGCGTGTACCGACTCATGGTAGGCAACCCTTAACAGGTAATCGCCAAGCTTTCTCCTTTGCCCGGACGCAGCACGGACTATTTCAATTTGCGACAGATCCTGTTTGGAAAATGACCTGACCATTTCAAGGTAACGTTGCCTGTAGGGTTGTGCAAATGTTATTTCATCGGCAATGGTTGTATAAGGCCGGTTTTCCCAGGGCGACTTATAGTCGGTACTTATTGATCCCCTGTGTTCAATAATTTCATGGTATGCATGCTCGCCCTCCAAAACATGGCGCACCATTTCAATCATGGTCATTGCATTTGGGTCGGGTTGCCAATTGTAAAATTCTTCGGGAATCCCCGACCATAATTTAATACTGCGCCTTCTTACCTCTTCGTAATTTAAAATGATAATTTCTGTTGATGTCATACTATTTGTTTAAAGCATTAAAGACCCCAAATATTGTGTTCCGGTGAACGTGTCCCCTAAATTTCTGGTTGGGATAATGTTCCTTTTTTAAGGCTTCTAATTGCTATATAAAACATAGGCCGCTGTCCCCGGCACAGATATGTCTCCCGCTGAAACATCTCTTATTCCCTTCTCATTAATTTTATTTTCATCCGCAACCAGCTTCCATTTCCCTGCAGGTATTTTAATTGTTTTGGCAGATGGATTACCATTCAGCACAACTATAATATTTTTCCAGCTATCGCTATTAGCATTGTTGCTCAACTGGTAGGCAATTATTCCCGCGTCACCTGTTTCTATAAATCTTAAATTACTTTGGATCATTTTTGTTGATGGCATCCTGAATGCGGGGTGATCTTTTCGCAAAGCGATAAGGCCTTTATAATAATCAAAAACAGCCTTATACTTTGTTTTCCGGCTCCAATCTACCTGGTTGATAGAATCGGGTGAATTATATGAATTGGCTATGCCTTGTTTGGTCCGCAGCATTTCGGCCCCGGCATGTAAAAAGGAAACGCCTTGTGAGGTTAGCACAATAGCATTTGCCAGCTTATCCATTTTTATAAGGTCGGCCTCCGCAGCCGTGGGGTTTGAAATTTTCAACCTGTCAAACAAAGTGTTATCATCATGACAGGATACATAAGTAATGGTTTGAAAGGGCTCAGCCGCCCATGGCGCTTTTGAATAGTTTATTTTGGTATAATCAACCTGTGGGTTTGGGGTTGATGCAACAATGCCAAATTTCACACTTTCGGCTTTATCTACAGATCCGCTTACAAAACCTTTTTCTTTCAGGTTGCTCCAGCCGCCTTTTATGCCATCGCGGAGATCATCGTTAAAAACTGCTATCTTATTCAATTGGGCGGCGTTCTTTTTTACGGCCCGCAGGTCTTCCGGTAGCGGACTGTTCCCGGCTGTCCATCCCTCGCCATAAATAAAAATAGTGGGGTCAATTTTATGGAGTGCGGTACTAATTTGATTCATGGTTTCTATATCATGTACGCCCATCAAATCAAACCGGAAACCGTCAAGGTGATATTCTTTTGCCCAGTACACTACTGATTCGATCATAAACTTACGCACCATAGCCCTTTCTGATGCTACTTCGTTACCGCAAGCGGTAGCGTTTGAATAAGACCCCTCGGCATTTTGCCTGTAAAAATATCCCGGCGCAAACTGGTTAAAGTTTGAGTTTTGGGTGTCGCTGGTGTGGTTATAAACTACATCAAGTATTACTCTTAACCCTTTTTTATGTAAGGCCTGCACCATTGTTTTAAATTCTTTTATCCGCACATTACCATCATAAGGGTTGGTTGAATAACCGCCCTCGGGCACATTATAATTTAACGGATCATATCCCCAGTTGTATTTATTGGCTTCCGGTTTTGTTTCATCAACCGAGTTAAAATCAAAGGCGGGCAACAGATGCACGTGCGTTACGCCCAGCTGTTTGATATGATCAAGCGCTGTTGGTTCGCCATCCGGACTTTTTGTTCCAGTTTCGGCAAGGCCCAAAAACTTGCCTTTGTTTTTTATCCCGGAATTGGGACTGATAGAAATATCGCGAATATGCAACTCATAAAGTACAATATCCGTAAAGTTTTTAAGCGCCGGTTTCTTATCGGTTTGCCAGCCTGTTGGGTTGGTTGACGCCATATCGGCAACCATACCGCGCGCACCGTTAGCGCCAACGGCTTTGGCATAAATATCGGGGCATTCCAGCAACCATTTACCGTTTTGCAAGGTCTGGAAGGTATAGTATTTATTTTTAAGATCTTTATTGATGATGGCCTGCCAGGTACCCTCAATGCTTTTAACCAGGCTGATGGTATTAATGGCTTGTCCACCGTTGCCCGCATCATATAGCCTTAGTTTTATTTCAGATGCCATTGGAGCCCATACTTTAAAAACCGTTTTTAGCGGTGAATAATTAACCCCGAGATCGTTTCCGGAATACATCGGGTACTTATCAAATAATTCCGTTTTTTGAACAGGTTTAAAAGCTGTAAGCATGGCAATAGAAAGGAGGATGAATAAATAACGTTTCATAAATGGTTATAAGGGCGCTGCCCGGTACGGATGTTAAAGATAGAATAAATATAGTAAGGTATAATTAGCTCCTCCACCTGAAAGATCTTTCATCAATTGCCCGCATGGTACAAAGAATGCCGTTTAAATGATCATACTCATGTTGTAAAAGCTCAGACAGCGCACCCTCCATTTTCCATTCATGCGGCTCCCAGTTCTCATCCAGGTAATTTATGGTTAATAACTGATGCCTTTTCACTTTCACCAGCAAGTTGGGGAAACTCATGCAATCGTCCCAAAGCTCAAACAGCTCATCGCTTAAGCCGCTTAGCTGCGGGTTTATAAACACAACCGGCCGGTCAATATTCATATAGATCAGTCTTTTCATTATGCCCAGCTGCGGCGCGGCAATAGCCCGGCCAAAATTATATTTCAGCCTTATCTCCTTCATTACGTTATCCATATCGGCAACCCAGTTTTTAACAAGCGGCAATTCTGTTTTTAAAACGGCTTCGCAGGTTTCGTATAAACGGGGATCGCCTAATAAAAGGAGGTCGTTAAGGGTTTTCATAATAGATATTGATGTTTTTGAACTAAAGTTATTTCAAGGTACCAATTGTTGTTCAGCAAATATATTGGAATTTAAAAAGAGGAATCAGGATCATTAAAAAGAACATAAAAAAACAGGGTCCCTTTTTATAGAAACCCTGCCCGGTGGGATTAGCTGAAATAACACTAATTAAGTATGTTTTGTGCCCCTGTACTTATCCGTGTTCCCCACCAAATTTATAAAGCTGCGAACGCTTTTTTGTAAACCTCTATAACAAAAATAACACATCAAAAGTTATCAGGCTTATACAATTCCGTACAAGATGATTCAATTTGGTTCACGGCGTTTATGAGCGGAAATTGTTGGCTCAGGACCCAGTGTCATTGGGTTAAGGAATTGCGATGAATAAAAAATATCGAACACCGAATAAAGAATGTTGAATAATGAAGTAAACTTCGACGTTCGAAATTCATCATTTCTCTGTTCCATCTCTTAAGATAATGACCTTGCCTTGAACCACAAAAAAGAGGGGAACAGGTATAACACCCATTCCCCCCACAGCAGCGAGTTTCGCTAATATTATTTCATACTATCATGGATCTTATTGATCGCATCAAGGTGTGTTTGTACAACGGGCGCTGTTTTGGCGGCAAATGCTTTTAAATCGGAATCCTTGCAGTCTTTAGCAGCCATCTGCATTAAATCGAGCGTTTTTTTATGCCCGTCAACCATGGCATCAACATAAGCCTTGTCAAAATCTTTACCTGATAATTTCGAAAGGTCATCCAGTTTCTTTTGATGATCGGCATCAGGAGCGGCGGGAAGCGTAATGTTTTTTGCTTTGGCAATAGCTGCAAGCTCATCGTTTACCTTGGTGTGGTCTGTAACCATCATATCGGCAAAGCTTTTAACCTGGGCATTGGTAGCTTTTGTTTGAGCCAGCTTACCTAAAGCAACTTCGGCCAGGCCTCCATTGGCGGCATCCGTAGCAAATTTAGCATCATCTGCCGTTACCGCTATGCCGCCTGTAGCCGCAGCATTTGCAGTAGTATCCTTGGTTTTGTTTAAACTGTCGGCATTTGCTTTAGCGTCTTTTGGCGAGCTGTTACAACCCTGCAATGCATAGGTTGCAAGTGCGATCATGATCGCATAACTTAACTTCTTCATAGGTATATAGTTTGTGTGATAATAACAACAAATTATACATCCATAAGGTTTTAACTAATAAATAATATTTGATCGTTTTAATACGTTAGCTTAACTCTTTCATTAGCTTATCAAAAGCTTCCTTTAGTTCTGCAAGCTCGGTTTCCAGCTTTACTACGCGTGCTTCAAGGCCGCTTTTGGCTGCCGGCGCATCATCATTAAAATCGTCATCGTTTATTTCGGGTACGCCAGATAGCAAATGTGCATAGCGCACCTCTTTTTGCCCGGGGCGACGGGGCAGCTGCATTAAAAACGGCATTTCAGCGCTGCTTAGTCTTTCCAGCTTTTCCTGCACTTCTTCTATCGATTCAAACTCGTACATCCTGCCCGAATTTGTGTTTATTTCGCCCGGCGTTTGTGGCCCGCGCAACATTAACAGGCAAATAATGGCAACCTCAGAGGGCAATACAGGAAATACAATAGCAAAGTTATGCTTGTATTTTACACTGCGGATAGAGCCACCGGTAGCAGTTGATATTAATCCGCGCCTTTTAAGAGTATTTAATGCCTGGGCAACCGTATCCTCATCATAATTAACAACCGGCCTGCGCGATGTTTTCTGATTACAGGCCAGGGTAAGGCTGTTGATAGTCATGGGGTAATAATCGGGGGTAGTTTTGCTTTTTTCCATTAATACGCCAAGCACACGAAGTTCCTCAGCATCAAGTACAGGTAAAGTTATTGGTGAGTCCATGGGAGTAAAGATATGTGGAATTTCGGAATTCGGATTTTCGATTTCGGAATTATTAAGGTTGAATTAGTGATTTAGCGAATTAGTGATTGGCTTGACTGCAAATTGCTGAATTAACAAATTGATTTTGCGCGAACTCAATCCATTCCGCAATCGGCGTTCCGACTTCCGCATTTAAACAAATTTCGAAATCGAATATCCGACATTCAATTCATTCCGCAATCGGCATTCCGACTTCCGCATTCAAAAAATCCGAAATCGAACATCCGACATCCGAAATAATCGCGTTACTTTGTAATTGATATGTCGCTGTTCATCGCATCGTTAAATTCCGGAAGTAACGGTAATTGCTATTACGTGGGTAATGAGCAGGAGGCTGTATTGATTGATGCCGGGATCTCCTGCCGCGAAACGGAAAAACGTATGCTGCGGCTGGGTTTATCCATGCAAAAAGTAAAAGCTATTTTTGTTTCGCATGAGCATTCCGACCATATCAACGGCATTCCTGTAATCGCTAAAAAATACCGCCTGCCGGTTTATATTACGCCCCCAACGTTGCAAAAGGGTGGCTTAAGCCTGGATAATGAGCTGGTTATTTCTTTTGGTGCATTTGAAACGGTTGCCATAGGCGGGCTGCATGTTACCGCATTCCCCAAGCAGCATGATGCCAGCAATCCGCACAGCTTTTTAATTACCTGCCTTGATATTAAGGTAGGCGTATTTACCGATATCGGGATTGTTTGCGAAAACCTCATCCATCATTTTAGTCAGTGCCATGCAGCATTTTTAGAAGCTAATTATGACGATGAAATGCTTGATAAGGGCGGTTACCCCTATCATTTAAAACGGCGCATCCGCGGGGGGCATGGTCACCTATCTAACAAGCAGGCCCTTGAGCTTTTTACAACGCATAGGCCCGCCTTTATGACCCATTTACTGCTCTCACATCTGTCGAAAAACAACAACGACCCACAATTGGTGCAGGAGTTGTTTGATAGCCGTGCCGATGGCGTAAATATTATTGTGGCTTCACGATATGCAGAAACGGAGGTTTATCATATCGGGCATCCTGTTGATGGCTATCCCGTTGCACAAAACCGGGTTGTGGAATTTAAGACGCAACAAATCTCGTTGTTTTAAATTACGCTGTACGTTATTATCTATATGTTATTATCGCAGCAGGGCGGTGCCCTGCGCTGATGGATTAGACCCTTTCAGGGTCAAAAAGATAGAAAACCCTTGCATACAAGCAAGCCCTGAAAGGGCGAAATTCGATAGCACAGGGCATCGCCCTGTGATTGTGGCAGGCGGCATAAAACCTTTATTTGATAATTTGCCCGGTAATTTTTGCGCTCCAGTACCAGGCCATTTTTGGGTCTTCGCGCAATACGCTGTCAAATAATTTATGGTGATTATCCGGCGCGTTTTTAAAAAAGGTGGTATCCGGATGTGCAATCAGCAGGTCATTTTTTAGTTGCACGGCAAATTGTTTGTACAGATCGGCCAGGATGTCGTTTTTTGAAGCCTCGGCCAGTGCAATATAAAAGCTCACATGGGCATCAACACAATCCTCAATTAAATTATCATGGGCAGCCTTTGTTCGTCTTTTTAAAAAATGCTCAAGTTTTGAAATGTCGTTACCGGTGCGGTTCATTGCAGCCTTCTCGGCAATTTTCATTTCCAGGATCTCGCGCACCTCATCAATGTTTTTTGCGGAGGCCCGTTTTAAACGCTGACCAAGCGGTTCGTTTATGCCGGAGCTATCTTCAACAAAAGTGCCTATTCCCTGCTGTACCCGCAGAAAACCGGAATTTACTAAAATTTTAACCGCTTCCCTAACGGTTGACCGGCCAACGCCAAAAGCTTTCATCAATTCTGCTTCAACCGGCAGCTTCTGATTTATCTTATAGGTTCCTTTAAATATACGTTCCTGTAATTTGGCAGCCACTTCGTCGGCTAATGATTTGCGTGTTATAAGGTGGCTCATCGTATCATCTGATGAATGTAAATATACGGTATGGTTTGCCGGATAGCAATAGTTATGCAATTATGTTTATGTTAATTTTTCTGGAAGAAAAATCAACGGGCGTAGAGTCAATCATGAATTGACTCAAGACTACTCTTCGCGTCACAAAGATTCAAAAGACCACTATTTTTTATTCATATAAAGCTCATCCAAATTTTACTTTGTATCCCTACTTTCGCTGTATCATAAAGAAGTTCAGTTATGCAAAGAAGATCACTCCTTAAAAACCTTGGCGTACTATTGCTGATCCCTGTCCTGCCTCTTAAAAGCACAGCTGCCGACATAAAGCCTGTTCTACGCGTGGCGCATCTTACCGATATCCATTTAAAAGATAAATGGAACGCACCTGCGCGTTTCGCAAAATGCCTGTACCATGTACAACAGCAAAAAGGCGTCGACTTTATACTGAATGGCGGCGATGTGGTTTTTGATATGAATAAGGAGAACATGGATACCATAAATACACAATGGAATTTATGGCATAAAACCATAAAAGCAGATTGCAGTATGCCGATGCATTACGCTTTGGGTAATCATGATATCTGGTGGAACGAGAATGACAAGGGGCAGGCCATCTACGGTAAAAAATATTCTATGGACCAGCTGCAGCTTACCACACCCTATTACAGCTTTATAAAAAACGGCTGGAAATTTATTATGCTGGATAGTGTTCACCTTGATATTGACGGCACCTGGTATATTGGTAAGCTCGGTGATGAGCAGTTCGGCTGGCTGGAAAATGAGCTAAAAGCTACGCCTGTTGCGATGCCGGTTTGTGTGTTATCGCATATTCCTATCCTTTCGGCAACTTTAATGGTTGATGATATTGCAACCGGGAGTAATAAATGGGAGATCCTTGGCGGCGATATGCATACCGATACCAATAAAATAATTGACCTGTTTTACCGGCATCCCAACGTAAAACTGTGCCTGAGTGGCCATATTCACCTGCGGGATAAGGTGGTTTACAACAACGTAACCTATATATGCAATGGCGCGGTAAGCGGCGCCTGGTGGGAAGGCAATAAACGCGAAACAGCACCGGGTTATGGTTTGATAGATTTTTATGCGGATGGAAGTTTTAGCGAGCAGTATGTGAATTATTGATGAGCATAACATGGCAGGCCTTTGTTTAGCTTCATTTTATAAAAACCTTTTCAACATTTACAACTTCTAGAACCCTTACAACGCACTTCAACATCACATAACAAAACATTCCTTCCCAAATCCCGTTCTATTAAAAAACTTAAAATCATGAGCATATTAAAATTCATTATAGTTGGCGCTGCTGTAGGGTTCGGGATTAATTACATCACTAAAAAGAACGCGGATGGCCGCTCGATAATTGACGACCTTACAGAAAATGCCCCGGATTGGTTCGACAAGGCAAAACAATATGCCGAAGATGCACTTAACCAGGTTAGTAAAACCGCCCGGGAAGCCAAAGCTAATTTTTAACGTCATCCCGCAGGAGTGGTTTTGTTATTTAGATATTAACAACGTGTTTTATTTAAAACTGACGACCACTCATGCGGTATATTTTCCATAAGCAGGGCATTATCAAATTTAACTGACCCAGCCGGAAATAGCTGTTCATTTTCAAAATAGCTGGATTTCACATTACTTACTTCAAGAGGTTTAACCGCCCATTTATCCGTTTTGAGTAACAATCCCTCAAACTGGCTCCGGTTAGGTGAATATCCGGTAGCGCCTGCTTTAAAGAAATCCGATGCTGTATTAAGATCTTTAAATATTGATTGCTCTCCAAACTTTTCCTTTATAGCAGCATCAATACTAATGGTGGTACCATCGGTGCTTGTAAATGCTACATGATAATTGCCATTAGCCTCTCTTACATCAAATTTTGCCCGGTAATGTTTGCCAGGAAATATTCTTCCGCCTGTTATTGTATTAAATAATGAAGAGGTATCTCTTCTGGGAATATAAACGCCTTCTTTTAGCTGTCCATCCTCTTCCCATTCAACTGCAAACCGGTGGGCTCCATTTTCAGACCTCACACCTGTAAATGCAGGCAACCCCTTTGGTCTGACATGCTTTAGTCTGATCAGGCAAATCCCTGCTATTGCTTTTCCGTTAACAATTTTAGGTTTAAAAGGAGATGGCACAACAGCTTTTGCAATCTCAGGATCTACTGTGAAGTTAACTAAGATACGCCGGTCTATAATTCCTGTTATAGTGGGAATTTTCATACTTAGAACTAAAGTAGTTTAATAAGCTTATATATCACAAAAACTAAATACCATTAAAAGGCGTTATAACTGTGCGTGCCACATGAAATAACAACACTTTAATGAATTTTTCCGCTTTATTTACCCCGAAGGCCAACCGTAAATCCTTATTAAAATTATTGCTGATCGTTTTATTGAGCTTCCCTTTTCTTGCAAATGCGAAAGGCTTTAAATTCAAGATAAAGAACACGGCCAAAACAAACGTCGCTGTGTTTTATAAGATCAGCGAAAAATCAGGAAAATTTAAATTAAAGGCTTTGCTGAAATTAAAACCCGGTGAAGAAAAAATAAAAGAAGTTGCGGTTAGCAAAGGTGATACGATCGCCTTTTATGGGCAGGATGCTGAGGACCAAACTTCGCTCACCATAAAAAAGGATTTTGCTTTACTTGATCAAAGTAAGGACCAGCTATTATACATCCCTATTATAATCCCCGAAAAGCAAACCTCAAATTTTGAATCGCTGGAAGGGTTGAGCGTAAAGCTTGAGCACAATAAGGTGCTGAATTTTTTGCTGAAGATGGACTCAACATCAATGAGCAGCCTTTCAATGCTGGAGAAAAACTTTCAGAATGTTTACCCCCTTGGCACTTTCATTTTTGTTGATGTAAAATCAAACCGGCTGTTACTGCCCCCGCTTGAGCCTTCTTTTTGGAACAGCAGCGAAAATTACCTCACCATACAGGACAGCTTATATGCAATGGTAAATAAAGACCGCCGGGGAATGGCCAGCGCGCAGGTGGCTTATTTTGTAGCAAAAATGTTCGACTCGTTAAGGGTAAACAATACCGCCGAGCTTGAGTTTAAAGCAAAGCTTTCATTGATCCGGTGGAAACCGACACCAACGGCCAACATTTACCAGGTTTTTAACGACAAGGCTGTGGAAACCTTTTTGCAGAACTGCTATGCCCAGATTGATAATCCCGACCAGGAGTACCAGCGTTACCGGCTTTACTTTCTATCCTCTTATGAACGGATTGATGACCTGGAGATCTACGGAAAACAATATTACAATTTTGGGAATGAAGCCGACCTGTCATTAAGTACCCCGGCAGAAGTTTTTAGTACCAACCTTGGGGTAATGTACACCAAAAATAAAACGCTGAGCAATTATTATTCGGTTCAAAACGCGGTTTTACGTACCAAAGCTTATGATTTTACTTCGCTGTTATTTAATAGTTTCAAAAAAAATACAAGGAACCAGATCATTGCCAATACCCGTGCCGATCAGCATAAAATTATAGCCGCCGTGGTTGACGAATACAAAAGCCTGGTAGCCTATAACCCCGATCCTGTAAAGCTAACTCTGCAGGCGCTTGACCCAAAAGACCCTGAGCCTTCTATAGTGCCTATTCAAACTACCGTAAACAACCTGTCGCCGTATTCTAATATGGCCCAGGATACATCTAAAGCAGCTACAGCTGCAGACCATAACTATAAAATTGATGCTTATAATAACAAGGTAAAGTTCTTTAATTCGCACTTAAAAGAGATCAACAGCTTGCTTAAAGAGTTGGACCAAACCGATAACGACCTGGATAAACTTTCACAAAATAACCCCGACAAAGCCTTTAGCACTACCTCCAATTCTGCCGGATTGCTGAAAGAAATTGAAGTGAACAGCCAGATTGTGCGAAAAGAGTGAGCTGATTTCTTAATTTTTATTTTTTTAAATTTACTGCTGACATAGGGCTGTCACTGGCCTGCCTTTTCTTTGTATAAAGATTAAAACAAAACCACAATGAAACAGCAAGAATCAACCATCCAAACAAACGTATCGCCTATTGTTTATTTAATGAAAAACTACGCGGGCTATAATCTTTGGGCAAATGCAACCCTTGTAAACTGGCTGCGCACCAAACCGGCTGATGTTTTAGCACAGGAAGTGCCATCAAGCTTCACAACTATAAAAGCAACCATTGTACATATTTGGAACACAC